>JAEZJH010000597.1 GCA_023436385.1 Pseudomonadota bacterium | reverse complement strand
GGCCAGGCCCGAGCCAGGCGCAGGGCGGTCGCACAGGCGAGGGTGGTTTTGCCGACGCCGCCCTTTCCGGCGAAGAGCAGCAGCCGCAAGCTGGCCGCCGGAAGCGGGGCCGGGTTCTCGACCAGCCGCGCGGGCTCCGCGACCGCCGGCCGATCCCACGCCGGATCGGCCCAGGTGGCGAGGGGCACCACGTCGTCCCAGAAGGTCTCGAGGGCGGGACCGCGCACCTCGTCGGGCCGCAGCGGGGCCGCCCAGAGCACGCGATCCCGGAGCGACGCGGGGAGGTCGCGCAGCTCGCGCAGCTGCTGCCGGCGCATTCCGCCGCAGGTCGGACACCGCGAGGCGGGCGAGAGCAGGTTGACCACCAGCTCGTCGGCCCCCATCTGCAGGCGCGCCAGCTCGTCGAGCAGCACGGCGGTCTCCCGGACGGCCAGCTGCTCGGCGATCAGCACCGGGACGACGCGGCAGCGCCGCGGGTCCTTCAGGAGCTTCTCGGCGGTGGCGATCGACGCCGTCAGCTCGTCGAGGAAGCGATCCAGCTCGTCGGGGCCGTAGGTGCGTCCGAACAACTGGGCCATGTAGCGGTGCTTGGCGAGCAGCGTCTGCAGCACGTCGACCCAGCCGCGCAGGAGCTCGGGCATCCCCAGGAGCCGCAAGGTGTGGCCGCTGGGGGCGGTGTCGACGACGATGCATCCGGGCTCCGACTCCGCCCGCCGCGCCAGCTCGAGGAAACCGAAGAGCTCGTCCATTCCGGGCAGCGAGAGCGAGAGGAACCGGCCGATGTCCTCGTTGTCGAGGAACGTCCCCCGTTCGGCGATCACCCGCAGGTGCTCGCCGTGGCGCCGCCGGAAGCCCTCCAGGTGCTCCTTCGCGTCGAACTCCACCACCTCCATCCCGGCCGGGAGGCGCAGCCCCGCCACGCTGTCCGCGAGCGAGTGCGCCGGGTCGGTGGAGATCAGCTTCAGCGATCGCTCCGGGAAGCGGCGGGCGAGCTGGAGGCCGGCGGCGACCGCGCAGGTCGTCTTGCCCACCCCTCCCTTGCCGCCGAAGAGCAGCAGCCGGAGGTCCGGGTCGGTCAGGAACTGGGGCACGCTCATTCCCCGCCCTCCCCCTTCGACTCGCCAGGCCGCGAGCCGGCCTGCCCCGCCTCACGCAGCTTCTGGACCTCCTCGAGACGGTCGAGGAGCGCCTTCTCCCGGGCATCGAATTCGTTCTCGGAGATCCTCCCGGTCTCGAGCTGCATATAGAGCTCCGTCAGCTCGTCGCGGGTCAGCTCCTGCCGATGGTCCAGCTCGTCCTCGGCGGCCCGGTGGATCCGGCTGAAGATCCAGAACAGGCCCTTGAAGGGCGCGGCGATGAGATCGTCGATGAGCAGCATGGTGCGATCGCCGGACCCCCGGGGCGTCGGCTAATGAGCCGGTGGCAGGCTGGTCACGTGCAGGTCGACGAAGTCGTAAGGCGGGAACGGCCCCACCACCTCGACCGTGAACGAGTCCGGGAAGAGGCCGGCCAGCGACTCGACCGCCGCGTCGAATTCCGCTTGCCGATCCTTGGGGACGAGAAACGCTCCGTTCACGAACTCCTTCTCGCGGCGCGGCGGGTTGCGCTTGCTCTCCGCGACGGCGCCGAGGGCCTGCTCGATGCGCCGCGCGTACTCGTCGCGGAGCCGGCCGAGCACGGCATCGACCAGCTGCCCGAGGTCGATCTTCTCCTCCCGAGTCGCCTCCCGGCCGCCCGTCGCCATCCGGTCACGGGCCTCCCGCAGCTCGGAGCTGTTGGCGACCAGAAAATCAAACACGCTCGGCGCGGAGGCCGAATACGACAACCGCACCCCCATCTGCACCTTGCCCTCGACGTGCCGCATCTGGTCCGCGAGGTCCGGCCCGTAGCGCTGCAACAGCTCGCGCACGCCGTCCGGGTCCTCCGCGACGGTACCGAAGGAGAACGGCAAGACGCCGGGACTGGCATCCGCCGCCCGTCGGATCACCTCTTGGTGTGCGGCGACGAGCCGCCGCTCCGGCCGCAGCTTTTCCCGGTTGGGCACGTCGCTGACGACCGCCGCCAGTTCGCCGCTCTCGATGGTGTACACCTCTCCCTGCTCGATACCGCGGAGGTGCTCGAGTCGGGGCGCGACCGACTTCGGGACGACGGAATACAAATAGGTCCCGCCCGCCGCATTGGTCTCCATGACGCCCCCTCGGTTTCGTCGGTATGCCGATGCGTTTCGTCGCTGATCGACGTCCACCCGTGCTGCTAGACCGGCGTCGCCGCCGTGGCGGTGGCCGCGACCGCGTCCGCGTACCGCAGGTACGTGTCGACCGAAGCGACGACCACCCGCGCCTGGACGGTGATCAGCTCCAAACCGATCACCGCGACGCGGACCCAGGCATCGATGACGATCCCCTTGTCGAGGATGGTGCTGACGACTTCCGCCAGTCCCCCGTTGCCCTGGCCGCCGCTGGCTCCCGATCGCTGGATTTCCGCCATGGCAGCCCTCCCCGCCTCCGCTCATTGCATCGCCTGCCCGGCCGCCTGCTCGGCGCGCCCGGACTGCCCTTGCTTGGGGTTCTGGTTCTCCACCAAAGCCTTCATACTCCGATGTTCGAAGTTCGTTATCGACCGAACGCGCGTCAACGAACGCGCGAGGGCCCCCGTCTCGGCATGGGCGCTGACCGAAGCGGGGGTGGGCGTTCACGACGAGCGAGGACGCGTCCGCCGCTCCGTCCTCGTGCTCGGTTCCATGCCCCGACCCGCCGCCCCATCTTGGCGCCACGAGGTGGACCCATGGAACGCCACGACCAGCAGCTGGACGACACGCAGCCCGGCGGACCGCAGCCGGACATGACCCAGAAGCTCGCGGAGCTGGACCGCATCCTGGCCGGCGTCCGCGAGTCCCTCGAGCGCATCCGCGCCTCCACGGTCACGGAGGAAGGCACGGAAGCCGCGCCGGGCGAAGGCGGCGGTGGGCGGCCCGAAGCAGGTCCGCCGCGTAGTGAGCCGGCGGTGGCGCCGAGCGAGGAGTCCGGAGGTCCGTCCGCGCAGGCCCGGGAGGAAGGCGAGGCCGAGGGAGCGGCGCCAGGCGCGGAGGAAGCCGGCGGCCCGAGGGGAGAAACGGTCCCGCTGTTCGACGGCACCGCCGAGGCGATGCGCGCCTGGAACAAGGTCGGCGCCGGCGATTGCGAGTACCGGGACGAGCAGCTGCAGCTTCGGTCCGGTCGCGATCGGGGTCTGGTCTATTTCACCGAGAAGCGGTTCGACAATTTCCGGCTCCAGGCCCAGTACCGGCTCCTCCGGCCGGAGGCGCCGATGAGCCTCGCGGTCCGGTTCCTCGATCCGGAGCAGCCGGTCCCCGATCGCGAGGATCCCCAGAAGAAGTACCGCTATGACAACCAGGCCTATGTCGCCGCCCACACCGGCTTCGAGGTGTTCCTGGGGGCCGGAGGTGGAAGGGCCCCGGGTACCCTCGACGGTGTTCCCGTCGGCGACGATCCCGGGCAGCAGCGGCCCGGGCCAGGGGCGGAGTTGCGGTCCGACGATTGGAACGCGCTCGACCTCGAGGTGCACGGCGACGACTACACGGTGCGCCTCAACGGCGTGGAGACGACCCGCTTCACCAACACCGACAGCTGGCGCGGAAAGCCCGCCGCCGCCGGATCGGATGCGGGATTCGTGGGATTCGCGATGGGAGAACAGCCGCGGCAGGCCACGCACCGTCCCGGGCCCGCCGTGCGTCTCCCGGGCCCTCCCCCGCTGGCGGGGCCGATACTTCCCGGCCGGCCGGGAGGGATCGCTCGCGCCGGCGCGGGGGTGCCTAGGGAGGGCGAGGCCCCCGCCGCGTTCGAGCTGGCCATCCGGCGGGTCGAGGTGGAGATGCTCGGGCCCGCCCCGCAGGTGCGGGAACGCGACAAGCTGCTCGCTCGCAAGGAGCTGGCTGCCCTCCATGCGCAGGTGGTCGGCGCGTTGGCGCGGATCAAGGCCCGGGACAAGGGTCTCGAGGAGCTGCTCCGGAAGGCTTACGGTTACGCGGTCCTGCCCTCGGTCGGTCGGGCGAGTCTGCTACTGGGCGGAGCGCGCGGCTACGGAGAGGTCTTCGAGCAGGGCAAGCCAATTGGCTTCACGCGCGTGACCCAGGTCACGTTCGGCGTGCAGGTCGGCGGGCAGACCTTCACGCAGCTGCTCCTCTTTGGCTCGAAGAAGTCGCTGGACGCCTTCAAGGCCTCGCCGATGGCGTTCAACGCGAACCTCTCGGCGGTGTTCATCCGTGGGGGCTCGGGCACGACCAACTTCCGGGACGTGACCACGCACGCCTACTCGCTCGGCGGGATGCTGCTCGAGGCTTCTCTGGGCGGGCAGAAGTTCCGGTTCATCCCGGCCGATCGGGCCGCGCAGGAACTCGCGAAGCCGCAGGCGGCCGCGACGCGGGTCGGGGCGGCGGGGCGCGCCGCCAAGGGCCTCGCCGGGAAGGTCACCTCGAAGGTGGGCAGCGTTCTGAAGAAGAGCGCCTCGAAGTGAGGTCGCACATGGCACTGGGTGTCGCCAAGATGGGGAGACGCCTCGCATACCGCTGGGGAAAGCGAGAGGCGAAGAAGACGGCCAAGGGCCTCCCGAAGCAGCTGGCGCGGCCGCTGAAGTTGCCGGCGGCCCTGAAGAAGGAGGCGGCCTTTAGTGGCGTCATGCACCAGGAGGTACTAGGGGCGCTCGAGCGCATGCAGGCGAAGAACCCCGCCCTGGTGCAGGAGCTGCAGAAGGCACACGGCTTTGCGGTCTTTCCGGACGTCGGAAAGGCGAGCCTCGTCCTGGGTGGCGAATACGGGGTCGGCGAGGTGTTCGAACGCGGCCGGGTAATCGGCTACGCCGGCGTCGTGCAGCTCAACATCGGCCTCCAAGTCGGCGGGCAGACCCTCCACGAGCTGGTGATCTTCGACACCAGCGACGCCCTGGACCGCTTCAAGAAGAACCCGTGGAACTTCGCCGCGAATGCTTCCGCGGTCTTCGTCAAGGCAGGTGCCGTCGGCTCGGCGGGCCGGAGCGGGACTCGCATCGTCGCGCAGTCGGAGGGCGGGATGATGGCCGCGGCAGCCATCGGCGCCCAGAAGTTCATCTTCAAGCCGGCCGTGCTCGGGCGGCTGAAGAGCGCCGAGCCCAAGGCCACCGCCCAGCAAGCGAAGAACCTCGGGGGGCCCACGCCACCGCCGATCCACTGACCTACCGCGGCACCGTCTCGAGGTACTGGGCCGACGTGGTGGCGGTCGATTTCACGTATTCCCCCGCTTCCCTTGCATCGCGATAGGGCGGCGCGCCATCGACGGTCTGCGTCGCCTCGCCGGGCGGCAGGGCCGCCCAGGCCACGGACGATCGGAAGTGAGGGAAGCGGGGCCCGGTGGTGCTCGCCACCGGGCCCGCTACCCGTCCTGGGCTCAGCGCTCGATGTCCTTGATCACCTCGAACGCCTCGGCGTACCGGGTCATGACCTGGAACCCGCGGTACTGGGCGCGGCCGCGGATCCCGTACAGCCACAAGTCGCCGTGGTTGCGCATCTGCGAGTGGTGGGCCTTGACCGACTCGAGCTTCGTCTCGATGCAGGTCGAGATGTCGATGAACTTCTGCGCGCGGAACGAGTTCGAGGTGATCCCGCCCGGGATCGTCTGTTCGTACATGTAGACGCTGCAGGTGTTCTTCCGGGTCGCGGCCACGGTGGCGCTGGCCACCACCCGGTGGTCGTTGTGCGAGTCCTGGGCCCAGTGCGTGAGGATCAGGTCGGGGCCGAAGTCCGCGATGGCGCCGTCGAACCGGTGGACGATCGCACGGTTGAAGATCATCTCGTCCGGCGGGATTTCGAGGCACTGGTGTTCGGCGCCGAGGATCCGGGCGGCCTCCAGGGACTCCTGCAGCCGGACCTCGGGGAGGTTCGGGACCACCGAGGAGACGATCCGCACGGTGTGGCCGAGCGAGACGTACTTGGCGATGGTTCCGCCGCAGCCGATCTCGGCGTCGTCGGGATGGGCCGAAAAGACCAGTACTCTCATGATTCCCTTCCGTGGTTGGGGCTGGTGGTGGTCGGACACTCGTTCAGGAGGACGCCCCGCGCAGCGGGGCCCTCGTTGAAGACCAGGTCGAGGGCGCTCAGGTTCGGGAGGAAGGGCTCGCCGAGCTGCCGATACACCGGCGGCGTGAACCGGTGGTATTCGAGGGCGACGTTGGCCGGGCCGAACGCCTCCTCCGCCAGGTACTTCCGGGAGCTGGCGCCGGCGAGATAGGCCGTGGCGTTCACCGCCGCGAGGATGTCGAGGATGGCCTCCGTGCTCCGCCGGGTCGGGTCGATCGGGAGCCGGCTGGCCAGCTCCACCCTCCCCTTCCAGCCGAGGATCCCCAGGATCTCGAGGATGATCGGCAGGCTCAGATCCGGGAGCGTCTCGGGGGCCACGGCGTAGATGCGCTCGAACGCGGGCGCGAGCGCGGCAAAGTGCGGCGCCTTCCGGTAGGCGCTCTCGATCGTCTTCCAGTGCTTAACCCGCCAGCCGCCGCGGTTCTCCACCCGGGCCTTCGCGATCGGGAGGAAGTGCGACTCGCGGGAGATCGGCACCGTCATCAAGACCGGCCGGTTGGCCGACTTCACGTAGTTCCGGTTGTCGAACCGGGAGCGGACGAACTGCGCCGTGTCGTAGACCACGAAGAGGTCGCACTGCAGGATCTTGTGAAAGAAGCCGGCGTTGGGGAGGTAGTTGGGCTGGTGGATGGTCACCTTCATGCGAGGGCCTCCAGCACCGCCTCGATCACCGTCGCCTGCTCCGTCGCGGTCAGCTCCACGAACATCGGGAGGGCGATCACCCGCCTCGCCACGTCCTCCGCGTTCGGATACATCCCCTCCCGGTAGCCGAACTTCTTCCGGTAGACCGGCTGCAGGTGGATCGGGGGATCGTAGACGGCGCCGCACTGCACGCCCCGCTCGGCCAGGTGGCGGATCAGCCGCTGCCGATCCACCTCGGGGGAGAGCAGCAGCTGGTACTTGTAGTAGGCGGACCGCCCCACCGGCCGCACCGGCCGGCATCGCGGGTGCTTCGCGAAGGCCCGGTCGTACTCGCGGGCGAGCTCGCCGCGGCGGACCACCCACTCCTCCAAGTGCCCGAGCTGGTAGCGGCCCAGCACCGCACCCATCTCCGTCAGGTGCCAGCCGCCGCCGATGGTGCTGCAGTCGGTGAGGTCCCGGCCCTGGCCCTGGTGGCGCGCGGAGAGGACGTACGCGGCGAGGCGCGGGTCGTTGGTGGTCAGCATGCCCCCCGTCCCCGTGGTAATCACCTTGGTGGCGAACAGGCTGAAGACCGCGGCGTCGCAGAGGTTGCCGGCCTTGACGCCGTCGAGCTCGGAGCCGTGGGCGTGGCTGCAGTCCTCGACCAGGAAGAGCCCCTCGGCCCGGCAGTAATCCCGGATCGCCGGGAGCTCGGGGTTGATGTGGCCGGTGAGGTGCACCAGCACCACGCCGGCGGTGCGCTCCGTCCGACCGGCCCGGAGGGTCTCCAGCGTCGGCAGGACCGCGTCCCTCCCGGTGTCGCAGAACGCCGGGGTTCCGCCCGCCCAGAGCGCCGCGTTGGCGGCGGAGATGAAGTTCATCGTGGGGAGGAGGACCTCTCGCCCGGCGACGCCGTGGAACTGGAAGATCATCTGCAGCGTCTGGGAGCAGGAGCTGGTCCCGACGGCGTGGGCAGTCCCGACGTAGTCCCGGAAGGCGTCCTCGAACGCGCGGAGGTTCTTGCCCAGGACCAGCTGCCGTGTGATCAGGACCTCCCGGAGGTCCCGCAGGATCGCGGGGATGTCCTCCTCGGGGATGGTCGGCTGGACGTTGGGGATCATCGCGCGCCTCCCGCGAGCAGTTCGTCGACGCCGTCGGCCAGCTCCACCGACGGTCGCCAGGCCAGGCCCTCCCGGGCCCGGGTGATGTCGAGGTAGCGGGTCCGGTAACCGGGCCGCTCGTCGACGAGCAGCTCGACGGGCACGTCAACGCGCTCCCGGATCAGCTCGGCGCATTCGGCCAGGGTGACGGCACGCCCGCTTCCGACGTTGAGGAGCGGCGGCGGCGCGGCGGCGGTGGCGCAGCGGAGGATCGCCCTCGCGGCGTCCTCGACGTGGACGAAGTCCATGCCCAGCGTGGCGCTGGTAAGGGTGATCCGCCTGGTCTCCCGGACCGACCGGCAGACGTGGTTGAGGAAGCCGCCGCTGGCAAGGCGGGCACCGGAGCCCCGGCCGTAGACGTTGGCCAGGCGCAGGACTACGTGGGGCACCTCGTCGAGCAGCTGCTCGCAGGCCCACTTCAACGAACCGTAGGGCTCGTCCGGTGCGGCGGGCTGCTCCTCGGAGATCGGCAGGGGGAGGTCGGCAGCCGTGCCGTAGACGGCGATGCTGGAGGCGTAGACGAAGCGCCGGACCCCGGCGCGCCGGGCGGCGCTCGCCAGGCGGTGGGTGAGGACGACGTTGTTCTCCACCGCCTCCCGCGGGTGGTCCCGGCAGAACCGAGCCCCGCCGCCGCCCGCCAGGTGGATCAGGCATTCGACGCCTTCCAGCCGGGGCACCAGCTCCTCGACGCCCGGATTCCTCGTCTCCAGCACCCGCGCGTCGGGGACGAGCCGGTGGACGACGCTGCCGATGAACCCCCGCTGACCGGTCAGGAAGACCGTCCCCGCCCGCCGGTTCCGGTCGCCGACCTCTCGGCTCCGATGCGATGTCTCGCTTTCCATCCTCGCCCTCTTGCCAGCAGGATGGATGCGAGGCGTCGGAGGACCAACCGACCGCCCGGGCCTAACCCTTGGGGATCCGGGGGCCGGGCAGGAGCCCCCTCCAGGCCAGGCAGGCAAGCGAGTGCTTCGCCGAACGGCAAGGCAGGGGGGCGGTGGCGTGGCGCCCGATCCCTCCCGTCTCCCGGCGGTGTTTGCGGCGTCTCTGTCGGCCCCGGCAGCGCGCCGATGCCGACCAGGCGATCACCTGACTACGGGTTCGGCGGGAATCCGACCGTCTGCGCCAGCAGGATCTTCTGCTCGGGCCTTAGTCCCAGCGCCTTCGCCAGGGCCTGCCGCTGCACCATGCCGCGAACCACCGTGGACAGCCCCTCCGACGCGCAGAACAGGTAGACGTTCTGGGCCACGAAGCCGGCCTCGGAGCCGCCGAAGAGGGCCGCCTCGGCGCTCGCGTCCTCCTGTCTGGCGCCGTCCACGACGTAGACGAGGTTCACCGGCGCGGTGGCCACGAACGGCTGGCCGCCGGTGAGCGCCCGGAGATCGCCGCTCGCCACCGGAACCAACGCGTGCGTCTTGGGATCGAAGAGGAAGGCGCCGTCGGCCTTCACCACGTAGACATCGAGCGACTGGCGGTTGCGGGCGCTGGGCGCGGTGCGCCGGCCGTCCGGACGGTTGACGCCGGCCGCCGCCCAGAGCAGGTCGGAGAGGAGCTGCGCCGGCAGCGGCTCCGGCCGGAACTCCCGCGACGAGCTGCGCTTCTGGAGCGCACTGAGGATCGGCATCCCCCCCTCCGTACGCGGCTTCGGGAGGGGCACCGGCTTGGCCGATTCCGCGGCGAGGGCGAGCGAGGGGGCGAGGATCACGGCGAGAACCACGCTGGAGATGAGCTTGCGAGTCACGATGGAACCTCCGGAGCGCCGCATTCTGCCCCGGAGCCGCGCGGTCCATCAACGATCAGTGCCGGATCCGAGCGCTCAACCCCGAGTGCCGCTCCGCCGGCAGCCCCAACGCCTCGTCGGTGCTGGCGCCCCCCTGCAGCGCTTCGAGCAGGACACAGGGGTCGATCGGAGTCCCGACCAACCGGTCGCACTCCGGCCGACGCCGGGCCTCGCCGTTGGCGCGGTAGATCCAGAGGGTCGGGAAGCTCTCCTCGATCGCCCGCCTGCAGAGCCCGCGGAGGTAATACCGGTTGTACTCGCCCTCGGCGAGGAGCTCCGGGGTATCGGGCGGCAGGGTGATCCGCTTTGGCCCGTGCTGGGTCGGGATCGTCTCGTGGGTCCGGACCAAACCCTTGGTGCGGAGCGCCGACGCCAGCCACACGTCGTGGAAGTCGCGGAGGGCCGACACGAGCAGCGAGATGAACTCGCTCCCGGCCCCGTCCTTCAGGTGCGGAGAGAGGACCACCTTCCCCGCGCCGATGTCCTCCTCGAGCTCCGCCAGCATCGCGGCGCGCGTCGCCACGTTCAGATCGACCAGCTGAAGTGCCATGACACCCCCCCCGGGCCAGCCGCGTGTGGAGCCGAGGGTACCACGGCAACGACGGGAAGCCGCGTCGCCGGGCTCGCGCCGCCGGAGGACGAGACCGCCGACGAGCCGCGACCGAAGCGGACGGGCCTGGCCCTCGCTGCCACACGACGGGCGCCCGGCCCCCCGACAGGCACGTCCGGGATGGCGGCGGGGGTGCCATGATGCCCGGCACCGACACGGGAGGGATCCATGGAACGGCGGAAGCTGGGCAGGCAGGGCCTCGAGGTTGGCGCGCTGGGCCTCGGCTGCATGGGGATGAGCGACTTCTACGGCACCGCCGACGAGGCGGAGGCGATCCGGGTGATCCACCGGGCCCTCGACCTGGGGATGGATCTCATCGATACCGCGGACATGTACGGGCCCTTCACCAACGAGCGTCTCGTCGGACGGGCCCTCGCCGATCGCCGCGACCGGGCGGTGATCGCCACCAAGTTCGGCAACGTCCGGGCCCCGGACGGCACCTTCCTGCGCATCGACGGCAGCCCGGCCTACGTACGCCAGGCCTGCGACGCCTCGCTCGCGCGCCTCGGCGTCGACCGCATCGACCTTTATTACCAGCACCGCGTCGACCCCTCGGTGCCGATCGAAGAGACGGTGGGCGCGATGGCGGAGTTGGTCCGGGCCGGCAAAGTTCGCTATCTCGGCCTCTCGGAGGCGGCGCCGGCGACGATCCGCCGGGCCCATGCGGTCCATCCGATCACCGCGCTCCAGACCGAGTTCTCGCTCTGGACCCGCGAACCGGAGACCGAGCTGTTCCCCACCCTGCGCGAACTCGGGATCGGGTTCGTCGCCTACAGTCCCCTCGGCCGCGGCTTCCTCACCGGCCGCTTCCGCCGCCCCGAGGATCTCCCCGCCGGCGACTGGCGCCGGGAGAACCCGCGCTTCCAGGGCGAGAACTTCGCGCGGAACCGCGCCCTCGTCGAGGCCCTCGAGCGCTTCGCTGTCGAGAAGGGCGTGAAGGCGAGCCAGCTTGCGCTCTCGTGGGTCCTCTCCCGCGGCCGGGACCTGGTGGCGATCCCCGGCACGAAACACCTGCGCTACCTCGAGGAGAACGCCGCCGCCGCCGGCCTCCAGTTCTCCGACGACGAGCTGGCGCAGCTCGACCAGATCGCCCCGCCCGGCGTGGCCGCGGGCCTGCGCTATCCCGAGGCCGGCATGCGGGCGGTCAACCTCTGACATTCCTGGGCGGGCTCGAAGGGCGAAGCCTATCAGAAACAAGGCCCTGGTGGCCGGCACGGCGAAGGTTCGCGCCGCCGTGCCTGGCCATGGGCTATCATCGGCCGCCATGTCTTGCTCCTCCCGGTACCTGCTGGCGGTTTGCCTGACCTGCGTGGCGGCTTGCGCCACGCCGGGTGCGCGTCCCCCGTCCACCGCCGACGAGGACCACGCCGACCGGGACGCGCGCCTCCAGGAACTCGTGGGCCGGCTCGCCCGGCCGCCATTCGGCACCGGTGCCGTCCTCTCGATCGCCGAGAACGGCCGCATCCACACCTACTCCGCCGGCACCGTCCGCACCGGCGGTCCGGCGGTGGGCGACGACACACCGTTCCAGTGGGCCAGCGTCTCCAAGCTCCTCACCGCCGCGCGGGTGGTGACGCTCGCCCACGAGGGCCGCCTCGGCCTCGACGACACCGTTCGCCGGCACCTTCCGGGCGTGACGCTGCTCGATGAGCGCGGGCACGACCGCGCCGCGGAGATCACCCTCCGGCAGCTCCTCTCCCATCGCGCGGGCCTTCCGCACCAGCCGCCATCCCTCGACCCCGCAGGCGTTGGTTCCTCCTGGGACGATCCGGACCTGCTCCGGAAGCTCTCGTCCTCCTGGTCCGTCCCCCTCGTTCGCACCCCCGGCGCCTACGGCTACTCGAACCTCGGCTACGCGCTGCTCGCGGCGGTGATCGAGGAGGTCGAGGGGCGGTCCTTCGCCACGGCAATGGAGCCGTTCCTCCACCGACTCGGGATGACGGAAGCCACGTTCTGGCCCGCCGGCCTCGGCGAACGTGCCGCTCGGGGACGCGTCGAGCGCGACGGCTCCGAACATTTTCTCGCGCCCGAGTGGTACGGCAGCCGCTACGCCCTCCCCTTCACCGGCCTCTGGGCGACGTCGGAAGACCTGGTTCGTTTCGGGCAGACCTTGATCGCCGCCACCCCCGACGAGCGTGCCCCGCTGCACGCCATGGCCACGCCCGCCATCGACCGCGGCCACGGCCCCGGTCCCGTGGTCCGCACGCGCCACGGTCACCGCAGCCTCGAGCACGACGGCGCCGGGCCGGGCTTCACCGCCTGGCTCGTGGCCGTTCCCGATCTGAACCTGGTGGTGGCCCTCGCCTGCAACGCCGACGGCGAATCCGGCGACCGCGCACGCCAGGTGGCCGCCGTCACCGACGAGATCCTCGCGCTGCTGCTCGCCCGTTGACTCCGGCACGTGTCTGCGCGTGCCGGATGGGCGCCTCTTCCTCTACGACCCCTGAGCGGCACGCCCCCCCATTTCCTGGAAACTCGACCTCGTCATCAACTGGTGCGGGTGGGGGAAGCAGGATGAGTTCTGGTTTGGAAGCGGCTTGGAGGCGTTGGCGGAGTATCGCCCAACCGCCGGCGACGTGGAGGTCCGCCAGCGGCGGCCCCTCCGCCCAAAGGGTGTCAGCCGCGGGTAGACGAGCCGGCCTTTCGGCCGTCCAGCAGGGGAGCCTGCCGCGCCAGCACCTCGGCCACGAACTCCGCCGCCGCCGCCACCGGCGCGCTTCGGCGGAGGTCCCGGTGCACGACCAGCCACAGCTCCGAGGCGGGGAGTTCCTCCGGACCGGAGAGCCGCGCCAGCTCCCTCTCCGCGTCGCCGACGAAGCACGGCAGGACGGCGATCCCGCCGCCCGCGACCGCCGCCGCCGCGAGGGCCACCGTGCTCGCCGAGCGGAGGGCGGTCACGGCGCCCGGGAAGCGCCGCTGTAGCCACGCCTCCTCGTCGCGCGCGACCGGTGCGCCGTAGGCGAGGAGCCGTTCCGGTTCGCGTGGGCCCGCAAGGTAGGCCCGGGAGGCATAGGCCGCGTAGGCGAAGGAGCCGAGACGCCGGCCGGCGGTGGCGCGCTCGTGGGGCCGGATCAGACGCACCGCCAGATCCGCCTCCCGGCGGGCGAGGCTGAGCGGGCGGGGATCGGGCAGCAGTTCGATCGCGAGCCCCGGGTGCCGCGCCGCCAGGTCGGGTAGGCGTGGCGCGAGGAGCCGGGTCCCGATGCCCTCGGTGGTAGTGAGCCGGACCGTGCCCCGGAGGCGCTGCTCCGCCCCCGCCACCCGGCGGCACATCGCGTCCGCGCTGGCCTCCATCGCCTCCGCCAGGCCCGCCAACTCGACGCCGGCCTCGGTGAGCCGGAGCCCCTCCGGCGTCCGCGCGAGGAGCCGGACATCGAGTTCCCGCTGCAGCGCCGCGATCCGGCGGGCGACGGTGGTGTGGCTCACGCGCAAGGCCGCGGCCGCCGCCGTGACGTTGCGGGACCGATACACGGCGAGGAGGAAGCGCGCGTCGTCCCAGTTCACGGTCGTGCATTCTTGCACATCCGATGCGCGAAGTCGTGCATGGACGAACGGCGCTCGGCCCGACAACGTGAGGGCCATGAACTCCCTCCTCCCGACCGCCCCCGCCGTTCTGATCGGCACCGCCCTGCTCTCCGGCGCCTCCCTCAACGCGTGCGCTTCCCCGGCTCCAAGGCCCCTCACGCTCCGCGCGCGCTACGGAATTCCGAGACCCGTGTCCCTCGACCCGGTCCGTACCGCGCTGGTGCTGGTCGACTTCCAGCGCGAGTTCCTCGACGGCGGCGTACCGCTCCCCGAGGCTGCGCCGGCGTCGGACCGCGCCCTCGCGCTCCTCTCCTGGGCCCGCGAACGCGGTCTCCTCGTCGTCTTCGTGCGGCAGCTCGCCGCCGGCCCCGGTCCGTTCTTCGCGCCGGGCTCCCCGGGGGCGGAGCTACTCGCCGGCTTCGAACCCCGGGCTGACGAGTGGGTGGTGACCAAGTCGGCTGCCGGCGCGTTCACCCGGACCGACCTGGCCCGTCGCCTCGCCGACCGGCAGGTCGAGCAGCTGATCGTGGCGGGCTTCATGACCCACCTCGCCGTCGACTCGACCGCGCGAGACGCGACCGTACTCGGCCTGCGCGTGGTCGTCGCCTCCGACGCGACGGCGACGAGGAGCCTCCCGGCCGCCGACGGCGGCGAGCCCGTCGACCACCGGATCCTCCAGCGGGCCGCCCTCGCGGCGATCGGCGATCGCTTCGCCGACGTCCTCTCGGTGGACGAGATCGCGGCCCTTCCCGTCGAGCCGGCACGCTGACGGCGCGGCCGTGCGCGAGGCGCACTACTCCTCGAAACGCAAGCGGGGCCAGCGCGCGCTCCAATTCTTCGCGGCCACCCGTTTCCGGTAGACGTCGAGCTTGCCCGCGAAGGCCGGGGTCGGCCGCACGATCCCCGCCAGCAGATCCGCCACGCCGACGGGCGCCAGCAACTCGACCCGCCCGCCGACGGAGCGCGCGGCGACGGCGGTACAGCGCTCCGGCCAGTGGGCGATCGCGTCGGCGGTGTCTCGGTACGCGGGGTCGCCGTTCCGCTCGTGCATCCGCGCCTGGTTCTTCACCGACCAGCGGACCCCGGGCGAGGCGACACCGAGTCGGGCCTCCAGCCGGACGTCCCGCTCCGCCGATCGGTCGACGCCATCGAAGTAGACGACATCGACGTCGACGTCCGCCGCCGCCTCCAGGCCGTCGAGTCGATCCCACACGGCGTTGCGCACGAAGCCGGCGCCGGCCCACGCGTCCGGCAGCCCGAGCCCCTCGACCGCGCGGAGCACGGCCATCATTCGCTCGTCACGCTCGATCAGCTCGACGATGTCGTTCTCGTTCTTCATCACCAAGGAGGGCAGCACGATTGCAGGGACCCGCGAGTACGGTAGTGCGCCCGGCGTCTGCTGTAGCAACCAGCGCCGGTGTCGAGGCCTCGCGTCCAGCGACGCAGATGGAGCTTCCCGGTGGGCGAAGTTGCCGATTTCCGGCCGCCGATGCAAGGCGTGTTCCCCTACACCTCCGGAGGCCGCGCCGCCCTCGCCTGTGCAAACGCCGCGGCCCAGACCTTGTTTACGTTTACGGTGCACGGGGTCGGGGCGCATGCCTACGATTCCGCCCTTCCTCCTGCCCCGAGCGTTCGATGCGTGCTTGCGTCGTCGTCCTGATCTCGCTGCTCCTTCCGCCGCAGCCGGCTCTGGCCGCCGAGCCGGCTTCGGCGCCATGGGACGGTCCGGCCCCGCTGTCGGTCGACGCCGCCCGGATGCTCGCGGCGGCGAAGGCGTTTCCACGCCGAGACACGGAGCCGACCGAAATGCTCCACCGCGAGCTGGTGCTCCGGGTCGACACGACCGGTAGCGTCGCTACGCTGTACCAGGTGATGCGCGTCGGCGAGGGCGTGCCGGCGTCGGAAATCCAGATCGGCGGACACTGGGACGAGGGGGCTGGCCGGCCCGAGTTCCGTGCGCGCGTGATCCTGCCCGACGGCACGGTCCGCTCCTTCGAAGATGCGGCCTACGTCGAGAAACCGAGGGAGGACGGTTCGATCGACCTCGTCACCGACGTGCCGATCGTGTCGGGGGCGGTGCTCGAGCAGGTGATGACCGTCCGCCGGGGCCCCTCCCCGCTCCCGCCGGCGGGCACCGTCGCCCTCGGCCCCGGCTTTCCGTCGCGCCTCTGGCGACTCCGCATCGAGGCGCCGGCGGACCTGCCGCTCCGGGCCGTGGCCCGCGGCATCGAACTCGCCGGGCGCGAGTCCAAGGAGGGCAACAGTCGCCGGATCGTCTTCGAGGTCCGCGACGCCGCTCCACCCGCGGGCGCCGAGCCCGAGCATCCGCCCGACGTCCCCGACCAGCCGATCGTCGAGTACTCGGTGGCGCGGAGCTGGGCGGAGGTGATCGGAGCCGCCGCCGCCGCGATCGACGGCCCGATCGGAACCGGCGGAGTCGACGCGCTCGTGGCCGGCCTCGACCGGCGCGGCGAACTGCGCCCGCTGCTCCACGAGGTCTTCGCACGCTGTCGCCAGGCGGTGCGGCAGAAGGGCTGGACGACGGTGGCCGGCGAGGTTCCGGGGCCGCCGGCCCGGACCCTCGAGGCGGCGGAGGGGAGCGTCCTCGACTTCACCGCGGTGGCCGTCGCAGCACTCCGGGTTCTCGGCCTCGAGGCGCACGTCGCGCTCGCGAGCGTCGAGGTCGATCCTCTCGACGAGGTTCCCGGGTTGCACGGGCAGTACCTTCCCGTCGTCCACCTCCCCGGACGCGATCCCGCCTTCGTGGATCCGGGCTGGGACGAAACGGCCTTCCTCGGCGTACCGGAGAAGCTCCAGGGCCGGAAGGCCATCGTGCTCGCCAGGAAGGGCGGCGGCCTCGTCACCTTGCCGACCGCTTCGGCGGAGGCGAACCGGCTCCGGGTGGTGCGCGAGTTCCGCTTCGCGGGCCCCGGGCCCGCGCGGGCCACGGTCGATTTCGAGGTCTTCGGGCTCCTCGCGGCCGCGCTGCGGACGGAGGTCGGGAAGGCGGACGGTTTGATCCAGGCGCTCGCCGAGAGCGAGGCCCGGTCGTGCGGCGGGCGCGTCGAGGATCTGAGGTTCGAGGCGGGCGAGCCCGGCGGTCCGTTCCGAATGCACGTCGTGGTTGCCGAGGCGACGCACGCGACGCTCGAGGCCGATGGCCGGATCCAGGCAAAGGTGTTTCCGAAGCCGCTCCTCTACCAACTCCCACTCCAGGGCGAGCGAAAGACGGACGCGTGGATCCCGCAGCTCCACCAGGTGGAGCTGGTCACTCGGGTCCACCAGGAGGGAGCAAAGGCGGGCGGGTTTGGCCGGCCGCCGGAACTCGTCCCCTTCGGTCCGCTGGTCGTGGAGCGCTCGTACGCTTCGCCGGAGGGCGTGAACGAGATGACCCTGCGCCTCGTCGTCGATCGGCGCCGCTTCACCCCCGCCGAACTCCGACGGATGGCCACGCAGGTCCGCGACTTCCATTCGGTGTTGCTCTTCGTGAAGGACGGCCCCGGCGGCGCGGAGGCTCCCGCGGGCCGTGGCGCCACCGTCGCGGCCCTGCGGGCGAGTGCGGACGCCGCACCGAAGGATGCCTCGCTCCGCGCGCTCTACGCGGAGGTGCTCCTGCGCTTCGGAATGGTCGACGAGGCACGAGGGGAGGCGGAGCGCGCGATAGTCTTCGGACCGAAGATCCCCACGACGCACGCGGCCCTCGGTCGAGCCTACCGGCGCGGAACGTCGGGTCGGCTCCACGCCGACGGATGGAACCGGGCGCGGGCGATCGCGGCCTTCCGGCGCGCCCTCGAACTCGAGCCGGCCAATGACCGCTACCGCGTCGAGCTGGCCGAGGTGCTGCTCGTCGACGAACTCGGGCGGCCCCTCGGCGACGCGGCCACCCGCGCCGCGTTCGTGGAGAACTACTTGCTCGTCCGCGGCGATGGCACCGCGCATCCGAGCCTCGAGCGCCAGCTTCCGGAGGCTCTCCTCCTGCTCGGCCGTCACCCGGAACTCCGTGCCCTCTTCACCGGGACGAAGG
>JAEZJH010000588.1 GCA_023436385.1 Pseudomonadota bacterium | reverse complement strand
GGCCTGGGCCGCGGGGACCCGGGAGGCGGTGGTCGCCGCCGGCGGCCAGGTGCTCACCGGCGCCGCGGCCTTCGGCGTCTACTGCGACGACCGCGGGCCGTGCCTCGCGGTTCGGGCGCAGCGGCGCCTCCTCCTCGTCCGGCACCGGGCGCTGGTGGTGGCGAACGGCGGCAGCGAGCCGCCGGTCGCCTTCGAGAACAACGACCTCCCCGGCATCCACGCCGGCCGCGGCCTGGCCCGGATGATCCACCGGCACCGGTTCGCCCCGGGCGGCAAGGCGGTGCTGGTCGGCACCGGCCCCGACGCCGTGGCCCTGGCCGACCTCCTCGCCCGGGAGGGCCTCGAGGTGGTGGGCCTGGTCGGCCCGGAGGCTCCGGTGGGAAGCCACCGCCGGATCGGCGACGAGGTGATCGAGGCCCGGGGCCACCACCGCGTCGGCTCCGTGCTGATCCGGACCGGGGGCAAGGACCAGGTGGTCGACTGCGACCTCGTGGCGATCGCCCGGGAGCCGGCGCCGGTGTGCGATCTCGCCCGGCAGGCCGGCGCCTTCGTGCGCTGGGACGACGCGGCGGGGACGTTCCGGGTGGCGGTCTCCGCCGAGGGCGCGACCTCGGCGGCGGGCGTCTACGCCTGCGGCGAGGTCACCGGTCCCTGCTCCGCGGCGGACGCGGCGAAGCAGGGCGAGCGGTCGGGTCGAGCGGCGGCGGGCTTCGCCGCGGAAGCGAGGGCGTGACGTGGGCAAGTCCTTCGTCTGCACCTGCGACGACGTGACGGTCGAGGACATCCGCCACGCGATCGCCAAGGGCTATCGAGATATCGAGTCGGTGAAGCGCTACACCGGGTTCGGCACCGGGCCCTGCCAGGGCAAGAACTGCCTCCGTACCGTGGCCCGGATCCTCGAGGAGGAGGCCGGCCTCTCCGCGGAGCAGGTACTCCCCTTCACCCCGCGGCCGCCGTTCCGCGCGATCACCTACGGCGAGCTGGCGAAGATCGACCCCGACACCGTGGGGGAGATCCCCGGCCCCGGCGTCCCGCCCCACCACGAGGCCTTCGAGGGCGAGGGCCCCGAGGGCTTCCCCGGCGCCGGCGCACACCCGCTCCGTCCCGAGGGTCCCGTGCCCGAGCGGGCGGAGACGGTGATCATCGGCGGCGGCATGCTCGGCCTCGCCCTCGCCTACAACCTGGCGAAGGAAGGCCACACCGACGTGGTGGTGCTGGAGAAGGGCTACCTCTGCTCCGGCGCCTCCGGCCGGAACGGCGGCGGCATCCGGGCGCAGTGGGTCAGCCCGACCAACATCCAGATCGCCCGGCGGAGCATCGAGCTCTGCAAGAACTTCGCGCGCGATCACAAGATCAACATCTGGTTCCGGCAGGGCGGCTACCTGTTCCTGGCCGCGGACGAGAAGACCGCGAAGATGCTCGAGCAGAGCATCCCCATCCACAACGCCAACGGCGTCCCCACCCGGATGCTCGCGCCCGGCGGCGCCCGCGACGTGGTCCCGGAGCTCGACACCTCCCGGTTCATCGCCGCCGCCTACAACCCCGAGGACGGGACCTTCTTCCCCTGGCCATTCCTCTGGGGCTACGCCAACGACGCGACCAAGCTCGGGGTGAAAATCGAGACATTTACCCGGGTGGTGGGGATGGATGTCTCCGACGGCAAGATCACCGCGGTGCGGACCGACCGCGGCACCATCCGCTGCAACCGGGTGATCAACTGCGCCGGCGCCTGGTCCCCGGCGGTGGCCAAGCTGGTCGGGGTCCACCTCCCGAACGAGCCGCACCGTCACGAGATCTGCGTCTCCGAGCCCCTCAAGCCCTTCCTGGGGCCCATGGTTTCGGTGCTCTCGAACGGGCTCTACTTCTCGCAGTCCGGCCGTGGCGAGATCGTCGGCGGCATCAGCGATCCGAAGGAGCCGGCGGGACTGGAGATGGGTTCGACGCTTCGCTACCTGGCGCGGTACGGCCGGGCGATCACGCAGGTCATGCCGATCCTCGGCCGCGTCAAGGTGATGCGGCAGTGGGCCGGCTGCTACGACGTGACCCCCGACAACCAGCCGATCCTGGGCGAGACCCCGAACCTGCCCAACTTCATCCAGTGCAACGGCTTCGTCGGCCACGGCTTCATGATGGGGCCGGCGATGGGCGAGCTGATGGCGAAGTACCTCGTGGGGAAGGAACGCCACGAGATCATCGTCCGCTTCAACCTCCGGCGCTTCGCCGAGGGTCGCCTGGACCAGGAGACCTTCATCATTGGCTAGGATCGCCTTCATCGGCGCCGGGAACATGGCGGAGGCCCTCCTGAAGGGCCTCCTCCGCTCCGGCACCGAGCGTCCCGAGGAGCTGTGCGGGACGGGGCGACGGAAGGAACGGCTCGCCGAGTTGGAGCGGGCCTACGGGATCCACACCACCACCGACAACGCGGCCGCGGCCGCGGAGGCGGAGGTGATCGTCCTCGCGGTCAAGCCGCAGGCGATGGCCCGGATCCTCGACCAGGTGGCGCCGGCGGTGGACCACACCAAGCTGGTGGTCTCGATCGCCGCCGGCGTCCCGATCGCCGCGATCGAGCGGAAGCTCGGCCGCGGCGCCCGGATCGTCCGGGCCATGCCCAACACCCCGGCCCTGGTCGGCGCTGGCGCCACCGCCATCGCCGGCGGGGAGCACGCCACCGACGCCGACCTGGCCGCCGCCGCCCGGCTCTTCGAGGCGGTGGGCCAGGTGGTGGTGGTCGACGAGCCGCTCCTCGACGCGGTCACCGGCCTCTCCGGGAGCGGTCCCGCCTACATCTTCCTGGTGATCGAGGCGCTCTCCGACGCCGGGGTGAAGGTCGGCCTGCCCCGCTACAGCGCCCAGGCGCTGGCGGCCCAGACCGTCCTCGGCGCGGCCAAGCTCCTCCTCGAGACCGGGCTCCACCCCGGGCTCCTCAAGGACCAGGTGACCTCCCCCGGTGGCACGGCAATCGCCGGCCTCCACACGCTGGAGGCGGGCGGGCTCAGGACCACGCTGATCGACGCGGTGGAAGCCGCCACCCGCCGGGCCCGGGAGCTCGGCGAGGAGTTCCTCGCCCGGCTCGACCCGCCGGTACCGCGGGAGCGGGAGTAGGAGCCGCGCGTCGCGGCGGGGAAATGGCTCCTACCCGTAGCCACGGGATAGAGTCGCTCCCATGCGGCTGACCCCACTCGACATCCAGCAGAAGCGCTTCGGCAAGGCCTTTCGCGGCTACGCGGCGGGCGAGGTGGAGGCGTTCCTCGAGGCCGTCACCGGTGAACTCGAGGCGCGGATCAAGGAGAACCTCGATCTCGCGGCCCAGGTGAAGCGCCAGGAGGTCCGGCTCGAGGAGCTCGCCGACCGGGAGAAGGCGCTCCACGACGCGCTGGTGGCGGCGCAGCGGGTCGCCGAGAGCATCCAGGCCGGGGCGCGGAAGGAGGCCGAGCTGGTGGTGGTCGAGGCCCAGCTCCAGGCGGAGAAGATCGTCGCCGACGCCCGGGCCCGGCTCCTCGAACTGCTCCGCGAGATCGAGGACCTGAAGCGGCAGCGGGCCAGCTTCGAGACACGCCTCGAGGGGCTCCTCGACGGCCACCGGAAGCTCCTCGCCGCCGGGAGGGACGAACCGATCGGTAACGTCACCGTCCTCCCGCGGAAGGAACCCGCCGGAGGGAGGGCGGGATGACACCGGCGTGGCTTCGCGAGACCGCCGGCGGCGTCCTCGTCGACCTGGTGGTGCAGCCCCGGGCGTCGCGCACCCGGATCGTCGGCGAGCACGGCGACCGGCTGAAGGTGCAGATCGCCGCGCCCCCGGTCGACGGCGAGGCCAACGCGGAGCTGGTCGCCCACCTCGCCGCGACCTTCGCCGTCCCCCGGCGCGACGTGGTCCTGGTCTCCGGCGAGACCGGGAAGCGCAAGACCGTGCGGCTGCCGGTGACCCTCGACGCCGCCCGGGCGGTGTTGCTCGGAGCCGGCTGATGCGTGGCGGCACGCCCGCCGCGCGGTTCGCCGCCCTGCTCCTCGCGGTCGCCGTCGCCGGCCCGGCGCCCGCCGCGGTTCCCGCAGGAGCCAGGCCCGCAGCCGATGTCCTCGACGCGCCGCCGGTCCTCCCGGCGCCCCGGGTCCCGGTGGTCGAGGTCCCCAGCCCCGATC
>JAEZJH010000578.1 GCA_023436385.1 Pseudomonadota bacterium | reverse complement strand
GCTCGGCGCCCGCGGCCGCCAGCCGGCGGAACCGGTCGTCGTCGAGCGCGCCGTCGACCGGGGCCTCCGCGAGCGCGATGAAGTGGAGCGCGTGCCGGCGCTCCGCACCGGCCAGCCTCCCGCTGCGGGCGAGGCCCCGTCGCACGTAGGCCCGGACGCTCTCGAGCAGCCGGAACCGGGGCGGGTCGCCGTCGTCGAGGACGAGGAGCGACTTGTCCCGCAGCGCCTCGAGGAGGTCGACCACCGGCCGGGCGGGATCCCCCGGCTCGTCGAGTTCGAGGACCGCCTCCGCCTCCTCGAGCGTGAACCCGCCGGCGAACACCGCGCAGGCGGATAGGGCGGCGTCTTCCTCCGGGGCCAGCAACTCCACGGAACAGCGGATCGCGTCCTGGAGCGACCGGTGGCGCCCGCGCCGGGCCGGGTCCTTCAACACCGAGAACCGATCGGCGAGGCGGGCGACGAGCTGCTTCGGCCGGAGCACCCGGGCCCGGGCCGCCGCCAGCTCGATCGCCAGGGGGAGGCGATCGAGCCGCTGCACCAGCTCCTCGACGGTGGCGCGATCGACGGCGGCGTCTCCCTGCAGGCGACCGGCCCGATCGTCGTACAGCTCCACCGCCTCGTCGAGCCCGAGGGGTGGCAACTCCAGGATCCGCTCCGCCTCCAGGCCCAGGCGCAGCAGCGAGGTGATCAGGAACCGGGCCTCCGGCGCCCGCTCGAGCCAAGGGCGAAGCAGGCCGGCGAGGGCCTTGGCGGCGTACTCCGCGTTGTCGAGGACGAGGAGGAGCCGCCCCTGGCCGGCGATCGCCCGGGCCAGTTCGGCCCGGCCGTCGCCCTTCCCCCGGGCCAGGTGCAGGCCGAGCACCGCGGCGACCACGCCGACGATGTCGTCGCCGGTCCGGGCGTTCGAGAGGTCGCAGAAGGCGACGGCGGCAAAACGACCGGCGGCGTCCCGGGACCAGCGCCGCACCAGCTCGGTCTTGCCGATCCCCGAGGGACCGATCACCGTCACCGCCCGAGCGCCCCCGTCGACGCGAGCCCCCAGGAGCTGGTCGAGCAGGACGAACTCCCGCTGCCGGCCCACGAAGCGGCGGTCCTCGAGCGGAACTGCGGGACCGGAATCGGCCACCCCTCGCTCCTCGCGTTGGACGCCGGCCTCCCCGGATGCAACCTCGGCCAGCGGTGATGATAGCGCAGCTTCGGGGCCCGTCGACGCCCGACGCACGGAGTGCGATCGACGGTCGCCGACGATTTCCGCGTTCTCGCGCCGATCGCCCGCGAGCTGCTCGAGGCCGCTCCGGTTCAACCCTTTGGGAGCTGTTCGGCTAGGCCGCGTCGAACCGGTAGATGTTCTCGACGGCGACGTTGCGGTAGCGCTCGAGCTTGAGCGCCATCTTCGCCAGCTCGTGGGCGAAGTCACCCGGGGCCGGGAGCTCGCCAGCCTTCTTGCGGCGCTTCAGCTCCTTCTGGATCGCCTTCCGGACCTCGCGGGGGTGGTAGAAGAAGACCCCGCTGAAGAGGAGCTTGTCGTCCACCGGCACCAGCCGGGCGTCGAAGAGATCGCCCTTGGCGAGGCCGACCACGCCCCGCCGCTCGAAGACGTCGTACTCCTCGCCGCGGACCAGCTCGCGGATCCGGAGGCCGGTCTTGGTCGTGAGCTTCCGGACCTCGAAGACGCCGTGGACGGTCCGGGTCAGGTTCTCGAACGCCGACCGCTCCTCGGGCGAGAACGACTCGCCGCCGGCGGCGAGGAACGCCTCCGCCGGCGTGGTCCCCGTGCCCTCGAGCTTGCGATCGAGCACGTAGAACTCGAGGAACGCGCCCATCCGCGTGTCGAACGAGCGGTCGTCCTCGAAGACCTCGCCGGCCCGGGCGAAGTACTCCGCCTTGGCCCGCAGCAGCTCCGGCTGCCGGTCGGGCGTCGAGGACCAGGCGATCAGCCTCTCGAGGTACGGCTGGAACAAGGTCGGCTCCCGGGCGCTACCGGCCCGCCTCCATCATCGCCACGAACCGGGCGAAGAGCGGGCGTGCGTCGTGGGGGCCCGGCGAGGCCTCCGGGTGGTACTGGACCGAGAACGCCCGGGCGTCGGGCACCTCGATCCCCTCGTTGGTCCCGTCGTTCAGGGAGACGTGGGTGGCCCTGGCGCCCGTGCCGGCGAGGCTGGCCTCGTCGACGGCGAAGCCGTGGTTCTGGGAGGTGATCGCCACCCGGCCCGTGGCCAACTCCTGCACCGGGTGGTTGGCACCCCGGTGGCCGAACTTGAGCTTGTAGGTCCGCGCGCCCAGCGCCAGCGAGAGGATCTGGTGCCCCAGGCAGATGCCGAACACCGGCACCTTGCCGAGGAGCGCCGCGACGATCTCCCGGGCTCCCGCCACCGCCGCCGGATCGCCGGGGCCGTTGGTGAGGAAGATCCCGTCCGGCGCCAGGGCCAGCGTCTCGGCGGCCGGCGTCCCCGGCGGCACCACGGTGACCCGGCAGCCGGCGTCGACCAAGAGCTTCAGCATCGCCCGCTTGTGGCCGTAGTCGTAGGCGACCACGTGGAAGCGGGCCTCCCGCACGGCGGGACCGGTGCCGGCGCCGAGCGGCTCGCCCGTGCCTTCCGTCCAGGTGAAGATCCGCTTGGTGGCGATCTCCGTGGCCAGGTCCCGGCCGAGCATCGGCGGCGCCGCCCGGGCCTTGTCGACCAGGTCGTCCGCCCGGGCATCGGCGCACGTGGAGAGCGCGCCGATCTGCACCCCGCCGTCGCGGAGGTGCCGGACCAGGCGCCGGGTATCGATCCCCTCGATCCCCGGAACCCCATGGCGCTCGAGCCAGGTCTCGAGGCGCCCCTCGCTCCGCCAGTTGGACGCGGCGAGCGAGAGGTGCTTCGTCACCACGCCGGTGGCGTGGGGCGTAGCCGACTCCTCGTCGGCCAGGTTCACCCCCACGTTGCCCAGCTCGGGCACGGTGAAGGTGAGGATCTGGCCGACGTACGAGGGGTCGGTCAGGGTCTCCTGGTACCCGGTGAGCGAGGTGTTGAAGACCACCTCGCCCACCCGCTCGACCTCGGCCCCGAAGGCGACCCCGGTGAAGACGGTGCCGTCGGCGAGGGCCAGAAGCGCCGGCCGGCGGCTCCTCATCGGGCCTCCGGCCCGAAGACGACCCGGCCGCCGACGATGGTCACCACCGCCCGCCCCTGGACCTCACGGCCCTCGAACGGCGTGTTGCGCCCCTTGGAACGGAACTCCGCGGCCTTCACCGTCCAGCGGGCCTCGGGGTCGATCACCGTGACGTCGGCGACCGCGCCCTCCGCCAGCTTGCCGCCGGGGAGGTTGAAGATCCGGGCCGGCCCGGTGGAGAGCAGCTCCACCGCCCGGAGCGGCGTGACCACGCCCTCCCGCACCAGCGCCAGGGTCAGCGGCACCGCCGTCTCCAGGCCGACGATCCCGTTGGCCGCCAGGTCGAACTCGAGGTCGTCCTTCTCGAGCTGCGAGTGCGGCGCGTGGTCGGTGGCGATGGCGTCGATGGTCCCGTCGGCCAGCGCCTCGCGGATCGCCTGCAGATCGGCGGAGGCGCGGAGCGGCGGGTTCATCTTGGTGTTCGGGCTGTACTCGGACCGGGCCACTTCCTCGTCGGTGAGGGTGAAGTGGTGCGGCGTCACCTCGGCGGTGACCCGGATCCCGCGCCGCTTCGCCTCGCGGATCGCCCGGACGCTCTCCGCGGTGGAGACGTGGGCGACGTGGAGGCGGCCGCCGGTCAGCTCGGCGAGGGAGAGATCCCGGAGCACCATCACGCTCTCAGCGGCGCCGGGGATCCCCCGGAGGCCGAGTCGGGTGGAGACCTCGCCCTCGTGCATCACCCCGCGGGCGAGGTTTGGCTCCTCCTCGTGGACCATCACCGGGAGGTCGAAGGCCTGGGCGTACTCGAGGGCCCGGCGCATCAGCCCGGCGTCGACCACGGGCTTGCCGTCGTCGGTGATCGCCACCGCGCCGGCGTCCCGCATGTCGCCGATCTCCGCCAGCTCCTTGCCCTCCTGCTTCTTGGAGATGGCGCCGGCGGGATAGACGCGGCAGAGGTTGGCGGCCGCCGCCCGCTCCCGGACGAAGGCCACCAGGGTGGCGGTGTCGATCGGGGGCTTGGTGTTGGGCATCGAGACCACGGCGGTGAAGCCGCCGGCCACCGCCGCCCGGGCGCCGCTCTCGATCGTCTCCTTGTACTCCTCGCCGGGTTCCCGGAGGTGCACGTGGAGGTCGATCGGGCCGGGCACGATCCACTTGCCGGCACAGTCGATCACCGTGGCGCCTTCCGGGCGCTCGGCGTGTGCGGCGATCCGGACGATCTTCTCGCCGTCGATCACCACGGTGCGGACCGCATCGGTTCCGCTGGCGGGGTCCAGGACCCGGCCGTTTTCCAGCACGATCATCGTTGGCCTCATCCCTGGGTGGAACCGCCGAGGAGCTGCAACAGGATCGCCATCCGCACCGCGACGCCGTTCTCGACCTGATCGAGGATGACGCTGCGGCCGCCATCGGCCACCGCCGGCGCCAGCTCGACGCCGCGGTTCACCGGGCCGGGGTGCAACACCAGGGCGTCGGGCTTCATCCAGGAGAGCTTCTGCTCGTCCAGGCCCCAGTACTTGGCGTACTCGCGCCCGTTGGGGAAGAGGCTCTCCTTGAGCCGCTCGGTCTGGATGCGGAGGAGCATCACCGCGTCGGCGTCCTCGACCGCCCGGCGGAAGTCCGTCTCCACCTCGACCCCCAGCTTCTCCACGCCGAAGGGGATCATCGTCGGCGGCCCGCAGACCCGGACCTTGGCCCCGAGCTTCTGCAGGCAATAGACGTTCGAGCCGAAGACCCGGCTGTGCCGGACGTCGCCGGCGATGGTTACCAGCTTGCCGTCGAGGGAGCCCCACCGCTCGCGGAGGGTGAAGGCGTCGAGGAGGGCCTGGGAGGGATGCTCGTGGGCGCCGTCGCCGGCGTTGACCACGGAGCAGCCGACGTTCCGGGCGATGAAGTGCGGCGCGCCGGAGGCCATGTGCCGGATGATGATCATGTCCGGATGCATGGCCTCCAGGTTCTTCACGGTGTCGAGGAGGGTCTCGCCCTTCGACACCGCGGAACCGGAGACGGACCAGTTCAACGCATCGGCCGAGAGGATCTTCTCGGCGATCTCGAAGCTCGAGCGGGTGCGCGTCGAGGCCTCGAAGAAGAGGTTGACGATCAGCTTGCCCCGCAGCGCCGGGACCTTCTTGATGTCCCGCCGCATCACTTCCTTCATGGAAATGGCGGAGTCGAGGAGGGTTTCGAGATCCGCTCGGGAGAGCGGCTCGATGCCGAGGAGATGCTTGTGGGGGAAGGTCATTTCGAAAGCGGCTCTATAGCGCAGGCGCGTTCGGGGTTCAACGGTTCACGAAACGCCGGCCGGGCGCCCGGTTGGCGACGGCGACGAAGCGGCCCGCGGGGCCCCTAGAGCCAGCCCCGGAACAGGTAGGCCAGCCAGGAGAGCGCTCGCTCGACCAGCGTTCGGCGCCGCCAGCTGGCCTGGGTGACCTCGCGGGTCGAGCGTAGGTCGGCGAGGAACAGCTCCTCGAGCGCCTCCGCGAACCTCCGGTCCTCGATCACCGCGTTGACCTCGAGGTTCACCAGGAGCGAGAGGTGGTCGAGGTTCGAGGAGCCGACGGTGGCCCAGCGCCCGTCCACCGCCGCGGTCTTGGCGTGGAGGACCCGGCCGTGGAACTCGTGGATCCGCACCCCGGCCTTGAGGAGCGGCCCGTAGAGCGTCCGCGACGCGAAGAGCACCGGCTTCACGTCGGTGGTCCCGCCGACGATCACCTGCACATCGACGCCGCGCCGGGCCGCGTCCCGGAGCGCCTTGAGGATCCGCATCGGCGGCAGAAAATAGGCGCTGGTGATCCAGACCCGCGTGTCGGCGGTCTCGATCGCCTGGAGGTAGGCCCGGCGGATCTGCCGATGGCCCTTGAAGCCCGGACTGCCGATCACCCGGACCCGGGGATCAGGCCGGCGGACCAGGCCCCGGAACCGGCGGAGGTCGACCGGCTTCCCGCCCGCCCGGCGCCAGATTCGCACGAACGGGAGGACCAGTTCCTTGGCCACCGGCCCCTCGAGGCGGACGTGGGTGTCCCGCCACCCCTTCCCGCCGTCCTCCGGGGCGGCGTAGTCGTCGGCGAGGTTCAAGCCGCCGGTGAAGGCGATCCGGCCGTCGACCACCAGCACCTTCCGGTGGTTCCGGCGGCGGTGGCGCTGCACGAACTCGCCCAGCCGGCCGCCCCACCGGAGCGGCCGGAAGGCCAGAACCTGCACGCCGGCGGCGTGGAGGAAGTCGAGGAAGTCCTCGCCGACGGAAGATCCCCAGGCGTCGTAGAGGAGGTGGACGGCGACGCCGGCCCGGGCCCGGGCGGCGAGGGCCCGGGCGAACCGCCACCCGGTGCCGTCGTCCCGGAGGATGTAGGTCTCGCAGAGGATCGACGACCGGGCGGCGGCGATCGCCCGAAGCATCGCCGGGAACGCCTGCCCGCCGTCGACGAGGAGCGTCGCGGTGTTCGCGCCGATCCGGAGCTCGGCGAACGGCGACCGTTCGGCCGCCGTTCCCGCCTCGACCACGCCCTACCCCCTCTTCTGCAGCACGACCTCGTCGGTGCCGTGACGCTCGACGAGGCGAACCTCGATGTTCTCGCCGGGGCCGGCGACCACGTGCTTGCCAACGAAGTCCGGCTGGACCGGCAGCTCCCGGCCCGACCGTTCGACCAGCACCGCCAGGTAGACGCGCTTCGGCCGGCCGAAGTCGGTCAGCTCGTCGAGGGCGGCGCGCACGGTGCGGCCGGTGTAGAGC
>JAEZJH010000553.1 GCA_023436385.1 Pseudomonadota bacterium | reverse complement strand
GGTCCGCGGCCCGCAGGCGCTCGATCTCCGCGCGAATCCGCCGGGCCACCTCCTCCCCGTCGCGACCCGGGAGCGGCCGCCACTCGATCGGGAAGCGGCAGCTGCCGGGGATGACGTTCTGGGCCTTGCCGCCGGCGATCGTCCCCACGTTCACCGTGGTGAAGGGCGGCGCGAACGTCGGGTCCCGGTCGTCCCGCAGCCCGTCCGCCACCGCCTCGATCCGGAGGAGGAGCCGGGCGGCGTCGAGAATCGCGGAGCGGCCCACCTCCGGGTAGGCGCTGTGGCCCTCGGCGCCCCGAACCTCGACCTCGGCGAGCCAGTAGCCCTTGTGCGCCCGGACCGGCGCCAGGGAGGTGGGCTCGCCGACGATGGCGTGGGCCGGGCGCAGGGGCGGCTCCCGGACCAGCCGGCCGGCGCCGATACAGCCGATCTCCTCGTCGGCGGTGAAGAGGCAGGCGAGCGGCTTGGCGAGGCGCCGGCGGTCGATCCTCCCGATCGCCACCATCACCGCGGCGAGGAAGCCCTTGGTGTCGGCGGTACCGCGGCCGTAGAGCTTGCCGTCCCGTTCCTCGAGGGTGAGGGCGGAGGTCCAGGCGGGATCGTGGGGGACCACGTCGGTGTGGCCGACGAAGCAGAGGCCGCCGGAGCCCGGAGGGTCGGTCTCCGGGCCGGCGACGGCGAGCAGGTTGACCTTCTCGATTCCCGCCGGATCGACGTAGGGGAACCGGCGGACCCGGAGGCCGAGGTCGACCAGGCGCGCCTCCAGCGCGGCGGCGATCGGGACGTTGCTCCGCGCCGAAACCGAGTCGATCGCCACCAACTCCCGGAGAATCTCCACCACGTCGGTCATCGCCAGATCCTCCCCATCGTCCGTCCGAACTCGCGCCGCGCCGCCTCGAGGGCCGGGTGCCGCCGGTCGGCGACGATCCGCCGGCCCCGGGCCCAGACGTCGGTCACCGCGGTGCGCTCCGCCCCGAAGACGATCGTCGGCAGAAGTGTCTCTCCGGAGGCGCCCGCGATCGACGGGTCGTCGAGGTCGAAGGCCACCAGGTCCCCGGCCGCGCCCGGCCGGAGCTCGCCCGCGTCGAGGCCCAGGCTTCGGGCGCCGGCGGCGGTGGCCGCCTGGAGCAGGCGGGCGGCGATCGCCTCCGGACCGCCGCCGTTCCCCAGGATCGCCCGCCGCAGGGTGACCAGGCGCAGGTGGTATTCCAGCTCCCGGGCGTTCTCGAGGGGCGCGGTCTGCACGTGGCTGTCGGTCCCCAGGGCGATCGAGACGCCGGCGTCGAGGAGCGCCGCCGCCGGGACGATCCCGTCGCCCAGGTTTCGGTCGGTGGTCGGACAGGCGCAGACCGTCGACCGGGCCGCGCCCGCGGCGGCGATCTCCTCCGGCGCCAGATGGACCCCGTGGACCAGGGTGGTCCGCTCGTCGAGCAGCCCGTCCCGGGCCAGCACCGCCACCGGCGGGAGGCCGTGCTCCTCGCGCGACTCCCGGACCTCCCGGGGCTGCTCGCCGGCGTGGAGGTGGAATGGCAGGCGCCGCTCCCGGGCGAAGCGGGAGAGCTCCCGGATCCACGGGAGCGGCACCGCCCGAAGCGAGTGGGGGGCCACGCCGACCCGGATCCCCCGGGCGGCGAGCCGCTCGATCGCCGCCATCGCCTCGTCGGGCGACCGCTCGACGAACCGCGCCTGCGGCGGGTCGGGAGGTCGACCGTGGCCGGCGCGGGCGTAGGCAACGCGGAGGAGCACCGGGGTGATCCCGGCGTCTCGCGCGGCGGCGGCGAGGCGGTGGGCCAGCTCGTCGGGTTCCCGGTAGACGCCGCCGCCCGGCGGGTGGTGCAGGTAGTGGAACTCGCCGACGGAGGTGACGCCCGCCAACGCCAGCTCCACGAAGGCCATCCGTGCCACGGCCTCGAGGTCCTCCGGCTCGAGCCGCGCCGCCAGCCCGTACATCTGCTCGCGCCAGCTCCAGAAGTCGTCGGTGGGGTGGTCGGGGTTCCGGAACTCGGTGCGCCCCCGGAGCGCCCGCTGGAACGCGTGGGAGTGGGCGTCCACGAAGCCGGGGAGGAGCGCCCGGCCGGCGAGGCGGAGCCCCCGCTCACCGGGAGCGGCCGTACGAACTCCGGCGAGGGTGCCGTCGGCCGCGAGGTCGATGGCCCGTCCCGGGCGGAAGGCGCCGTCGATCCAGGCCAGGTCGGGCAGGAGGGTCTCCATCGATCGGCCGCCCCATCTCTCCGCCGGAAGGCCGGCAGCAGGGCCGCCGGGCCAGTTACCGGATCGCCTGGCCCGGATCGCGCTCGGGGCCGGCGGCGCCGGAACGAGGCCGCCGACTCGCCTTTACCGTCCGCGGCCGGCCTCTCCACCCCACCGCTAGTTCGCCGTGGAGGCGCCTTCGCCCGAGGCGGCCCGCTTTTCGACCACGCTGGCCGCAGCGGGAATCGCCGCGCCTCCTCGGTCGTCACCGTGCGCCGCGCCCGAATCCGCCTGGGCGTGCAGGGCCTCCGTACGGCTGGCCGTCCCGGTTCTCGCCACGTCTTTCGCCGGCGTGACCGCCGCCACCCGCCGCTCCCGGCTGCGGTAGCGCTTCTCCCGCTCCTTCTGATCATGGCGAGCGATCGCCTGGGCGTGCTCCGTCGCGTTCTCGCAGGCCAGCTCGGAGACCCGGCCGTGCCGCGCCCGGAGCTCCGCCCACTCGGCGCGCAGCGCCTCGGCCTTGAGGAGCCGCGCCTCCACCTCCTCGAGCCGGTCCATCCGCGCCCGGTGCTCCCGCGCCAGCTCCGCCTGCTGCTCCGCGAGCCCCGGAATGTCCACGCAGCCCGCCCCGAGCCAACCGAGCGAAAACGCCGCGGCGACGCCCCACACCTTGCGAGTTCGCCTCACCCGATCCCCCCGTCCCGCCGCCGAGCGCCCGGTCGACACGAGCCGGACCGCCTCGCCGTGGGAACCTCTCGCGATGCCCGCCGGCGCCTCGCGAAGCGGTGGCCGGTTGGGCCATCCACGGGCAAAGCGGGCGGGCGAAAGCTGGTCACGTGAGCCGCAACCAGCAAGCAAGCCCGTCTTTTCGGGAGGTTGCGAGAGGAACGAAGGGGCGCCGGGTACGGGCATCCCCTCCAAGGCGGGGCCGCGCCGACCCGTCACGCCCCGATCGCGGGGGCCCTGTCGCCGCCTGGGCGGCGCCCAACCCGGCCGGTCCGACCGGAAGGGAGGGGCGCTATTTCGGGAAGGCCTTGAGGATCGCCTTCCCGTTCTGGATCACGACCTGGAAATCGACGGTCTTGGCCCCGTGCTTGGCCAGCAGACCGGGCACCTGCTTGCGCAGGGCGGCGCCGACCGCCTCCACCGAGAGCCCGGCCGTGCTCTCGCGGCACGTCCGCCGGGCCTCGAGGTAGGCCGCATGGATCCGTCGCACGGCGGCGTCGTCCAGGCCCCCGAGGGGAGCCCCCCGACCGGACGCCGAAGACGACTCGGCCGGGGCCTTGGCCGCGATGGGGGTCGTGACAGCGGCTCCGCCCCCGGGACCACGCTGCCCCGTGGCCCCGGCTCCGGTCCCTGCCGCCGCCAGCGACGACACGCCCCGGCCGCCGTCCCCGACCGGCTCGCGCCCGGCTGCCGGGCCCCCGCCGGTAGCACCTCGCCCGTCCCGATCCGAGACCGCGCCCGCGGTCTCCTCCGGCCCGCCGTGGTCCTCGTCGACGTCGAAATCGTCCCGTTCCACGGGCGGTGGCGCGGTCCCCCGTCGAACCGCGGGCGCCGGCGCTTCCACCGCGCCCCGGCCCCGGTGGAGCCTCGCCTTGAACAGGTCCCGCCGGTAGGTCCCCTCCTCGATCTCCCGGAGGGTCCGGTCCCACATCCGTTCGTAGGCGAGGTAGCGGTTGTGGAGCGCGTTCACCCGGAACTTCACCGCGGTGTTTCGGATGAAGCCCGATTTCAGCTGCAGGACGGCGTTGCGGACGGCGGCCCGCTCCTGGGTCGGAGGCTTGCGGACCAGTCCCAGGAAGTACTGCTCGAAGTGGATCCGCAGCGTCTCGAGGTCGTCCTCGAGGGCCGTGGCCCGGACCATCTGGTCCTCGGCGGACTGGACGGTCGTGCCGCGCTGGAAGGCGTCCCGATGGTCGTTCCGCGGCGCGGGCGGTCGGTCCGGCCGGGCGGTCCCGCCGGGCAGCGTCTTCTGGGCCATAGAGCGGCAATCCTAGCATTGGCCCGGCGCCGCCCGCGAGGTGGGCACCCCACCGCGGTCGGCGCCCCACCGGCGCGCTCGGCCCCTGCCCCGACTACCGCTTCCGGGCCAGCAGGATCCGCGCGTTGGCCCGGCGGACCCGGGCCCGCTCGACCCGGGCCGCGTCCGACTCGTGCCGGAGCTCGAGGAGCCGGCTGTGGGCCTCGGCCAGCGCCCGCTCGGCGCGGGCGACGTCGATCTCCTCGATCCGCTCCGCCGCCTCGGCGAGCACGATCACGTGATCGTCGGCGACCTCGACGAAGCCGCCGCCCACGAAGAGCCGGTGCTCGACGCCGCCCGCCCGGTAGACCAGCTCCCCGGGCTCCATGGCGGCGATGAACGGCGTGTGACCGGGAAGCACGCCGAACTGGCCGTCGGCCCCCGGAACCCGGACGTGGTCGGGTTCGACCGAGCGCACCCCCGTCTGGGGGGGGCCGATGTCCAGCGG
>JAEZJH010000514.1 GCA_023436385.1 Pseudomonadota bacterium | reverse complement strand
GCCGGGTGGCGGCGCTCTACGCGCGCACCCGGGCCGAGGAGGAGGACCTCCGGCAGGAGATCGCCTTCGCGCTGTGGCGGGCGCTGCCCGGGTTTCGTGGTGGCTGCAGCGAGCGGACCTTCGCCTTCCGGATCGCCCACAACCTGGGCCAGAAGGCCGCAACCGCCCGCCGCCCGCATGTCCCGCTGGACGAGGCCAACGAGGCCGAGTTGCCCCCGGCGGCGGTCGCCGATCCGGAGCGGACGGCCGACGCCCGGGGTCGCCACCGACGCCTCCTCGTTGCGCTCCAGCGGCTCGCCCCCGAGGCACGCCAGGTGGTGGCGCTGTCGCTCGAGGGGATGACGCAGGCGGAGATCGGCGAGGTGGTCGGGGCCACGGCCAATGCGGTGGCGGTACGGCTGCACCGCGCACGCGAGGAGCTGCGGAGGCAGCTCGGGGAGACGACATGAACTGGGACGATCTGCAGGCGGATTTCCGAAACGGTGGGGCGCCGATCGCGCCGGGCGAAGTGCGCCGCTTTCGGCGGCGGCAACAGGGCAAGGTCGCGGTCGAGCTGATCGCCGCGGTGGCGCTGGTCGGCGTCTCCGCCTGGATCCTCTCGCGCTCGCCGCCCCCGGCCGCGATCGCGGTGTTGATGGCCTCGCTGATCTTCGTGGGGGCCGACCTGACCTACCTGTTTACCAACCGGGCCGGGCTCCTCCGTGCCTCGGCTTCCACCACGGGCGAATGGCTGGCGCTCCTGAAGAAGCAGGCCGACGCCGATCTGCGCTTGAACCGGTTTGGCACCGGTGTGTGTCTGGTCGCCGCGGTCTTCGGGGTCGGCTGGGCGCCCTGGATGTTCTTCACCTTCCCCGCCGAGTACCTGGCCGCTCCCTGGCGGGTGGTGGTGGGCTTCGGGGGCTACTTCGTGATCGTGATCGGCACGCTGGCCTGGCTCCGGGTGAGGCGCCGCCGGCTTCTGGCGCGGCGCGAGGCGCTCGGGGCCGCATAGGCTCCAGCGCCGCGCCGCGCCGACCGGCGAGCGGTTCATCGGCTCCTGGTTGCAGCGGCGAGCCCTCCGGACCAGGGCCCGCCGCCGTCACCTTCAGTCCCACGCCTCGGCGAGGCAGACGCCGTCGGCACACCGGCCGACGCAAAGGTCCTCGCGGCCCTCGCAGGATTCGCCCGGAGCGAGGAACGCCTCGCAGGTTCCCTCGAAACAAATGAGCCCATAGGCGCAGTCGCGGAATGCCACGCAGGGCTCTCCCTCGTCGGCAGGGACCACGCAGACGGATCCCGATCCCTGCGACCGGCAATCAAGGCCGATGCTGCAGCCGGGGTCATCGTCGAACCCCACGTCCGGCGAACACGCGGCACCCGCCGCCAGGCGCGCGACACACGTTCCCTCCTCGGAACCGCTCGCGGTACGGGCGCAGTAGAGATCGGGGGTGGCGCAGGGAAGCCATTCCGTGCAGCGCTCGCCGCTGGCGGCGGGCGGCTTGCAGGTGCCGACGTAATCCTCGCCGTTCCAGGCGGCGTCGCAGAGAAGGCCCGGCCCGCAGTCGTCGTGATACCCGCAGGGATCGCCCACCCCGCCGTAGGGCTGGCAGGTCCCGAACTCCCCCCATTCGTCTTCATCGTCCCAGGCGCAGATCAGGCCCTCGGCACAGTTGTCCTCGCACGACTCCCCGTCCCGGGGAGCCGGGGCGCAGCGGCCTTCGTCCTCGAGACAGTTGGCCTCGGCGCATTGGAAGCCCTCGCTGCAGGCTTCCCCGTTGGCCAGGGTGCCGCGGAGCGCCAGGTTGCAGGAAGCCGGCACGGCGTCCGACCCGAAGCAGGACATCTCCAGCATGTCCTCGAAGCAGCAGGCCATCGCCGCGCCGTCGTACACGACGTGCGGATCCGCCAGCAAGTAGGCAAAGGTCTGGTCGTAGCCATAGGCCTGGTAGAGGTCCGCACACCGGTCGACGGCGCCGGGGGGGATGTAGCCGCAGCGCTCCTCGAGGGCACACCTCGCCTCGAAGTAGCGGCGGGCGAAGTCGGCCTCCGGTACCGTCGGCCCGCAGCCGTTGGGCTTCCCGCCGGGGGAGACAGGGTCGTCGGAATCGCAGGCGGCGAAAGCGAGAAGCGAAAACAGGGCGAGAACGGGCACGCGCATCGAGACCTCCGGGAGAGCCTCGACTATCGCAGATCGGCATGCCCCGGGGTGCGCGTTTTCGCAATCCTCTCCGGCGCTCGAGTCGGCCTTCCCGGCCGCGTTCGCCCGGGTCGAGGGCCGGAGCGGGATGGCAGCGCCCGGGTGGGCGGACCTCGACGCCGCCTCGCCGGCCGCTGCCGGACGGCGCGGCCGGCGAGGCGGCGGTCACTTCCCGTGATCCCGGTAGAACCGCCGGATCGTCCGCTCGAGTTGCTTCCCCCGCCGCTTCGCCTCGAGCCGGCCGCGAACCGTGCGGCGCGCCTCCGTGGCCTCCGCCTCGGCGCCGAGCTCGAGAAACCGGTGGAACCGGCCCGGATCGAGCTCACCCTCGAGCAGCGCCGCCCGCACCGCGCAGCCGGGCTCCCCGTCGTGCCGGCAATCGCGGAAGCGGCAGGCGCCGGCGAGCGCCTCGACGTCCGGGAACGCCCGGGCGAGGCCTTCCCCCTCGAGCCACGTGCCCAGCTCGCGGAGGCCGGGGCCGTCGACGAGGAGGGCGCCGCCGGGCAGCGGGTGAAGCTGGCGGCGGGTGGTGGTGTGTCGCCCCCGGGAGTCGGATTCGCGAACCGGACCGGTGGCGGCGATCGGTGGGTGGACCGCCGTGCCGGAGGCCAGGGCGTTGACGAGGGTCGACTTGCCCGCGCCCGACGGGCCGAGGAGCGCGATGGTGGCGCCCGGAAGGAGCCAGGGCCCGAGCGCGTCGATCCCCTCCCGCGCCAAGGCGCTCACCGCCACCACCGGAACGCCGGGGGCGGAGCGGGCAGCGGCGTCGAAGGCGCCCGCCAGGTCGTCGCAGAGGTCGACCTTGTTCAACACGATCACCGGCGACACCCCGCCGTCGAGGACGATGGCGAGGAACCGCTCGAGCGAGCGGAGCCCCTGGTCGCGATCGAGGCCGCAGACGACGAAGGCGGTGTCGACGTTGGCGGCGAGGGGCTGGGCGCGCGTGTTCCGTCCGGCGGCGCGACGCACCAGGGCGCTTCGCCGGGGCAGCAGGGAGACGACGCGTCCGGGGCCCTGGTGTTCCCCGGACACCACCGCACACCAGTCGCCGACGGTGGGTGTCTCGCTTTCCTGGCTGGAGTCGATGGCCCGTACCGGACCGCTCGCCGCCTGCAGGAGGAACGAGCCCCGGTCGACGGCGACGACCCGCGCCGGCTCGCCTGCCGGCGCCGCCTCCGTCCAGGCTCGCTCCCAGCCCCCGTCCCAGCCCCAGGTTTCGAGGTCAGACCGGTTCATGGGCGCCTCCCGGAGTGACGAGGGTGTCGAGGGCGGCGGCGAGCCGTCGCCGCAGGCCTGCCAGCGCGAGCGGATCGTCGTCGCCGGCCACGCGGTTCGAGCCGAGGACCCCGCAGCGCGTGCAGCGGTGGACCAGGGCGGCCTCGCCGTCGTCGCGAAGCCAGACGGCGATCGGGGCCATGGCGCCCCGGCAGAGACAGCGCCGGTCGCCGGGCCGGTGGTCGAGGTGCCGGCTCCAGAGACAGTGGGGACAGTGGTTGCGGTGGCGGGTGCCGGGGGCAACGGGAGCGACCGGGCGTCCGCAGTGGCAGCAGGGAAAGGGACCTTCGGTTTCGGATACAACGGTGCACGTGAAGCGCGTGCCGGGGCGTGTCATGGGTGGTCCAGGGCGCCGCCGCCCGCCGTGGGGCGCGGCTCGAAGGGCAAGCGAACCGGAAAGGCCGACTCGCCGGGCGCTGGCCAAGGCCAGGCCACGGGGCGGGCCGACCGCTGCGATCGCTCTACTGGACCGAATCCGTCGTCATCCGCCGGCAGAGTAGAAACGGGACCGTCCGACTGTCAAGCCGGCGCGCCAACGGCTGCGAGGTCGAGTGCCGACAGGGGAGGAGCCGATGTTCGAGATCCGCCGGGCCGGGGAAGCCGACGCCGCCGCCCTCGCGCGGCTGATGAACGACCTCAACGTCCACGAGGGGAAGCCGCCCGACGCCCATTCGGAGGCCTCGGTCCTCCGCGATGGCTTCGGCCCCGACCCGGCCTTCTCCGCCGTGATCGCGGTGCGGGACGGAGAGTTGGTCGGCTACGCCTGTTTCTTCCCCGCCTACAACACCGACCTCGCCGCCCGGGGGCTGTGGCTCGCGGACCTGTACGTCGCCGACCCGGAGCGGCGTCACGGCACCGGACGAAAGCTCCTGGCGGCCGTGGCCGCGGAGGCGATCCGGACCGGTCGGGAATCGGTGGAGTGGGCCGCCCGCAGCGAGAACTCCCGGGCACGCGCCTTCTACGCCGCCCTCGGCGCCCGGGACGAGAACCTCCGGGTCCTGGAGCTGGACGGCGAGCCCCTCCGCCGGCTCGCCGCCCTGGCGCGGTGACGCGAACGAGGGCGGCCGGCGTCAGCCGAAGAGCCCGCCGCCCTTGCCACCGCCGAACTTCGACTTCGCGAACTCGATCACCTTGGGGAGCACCATCCCCACCACCGCACGGGCCTTGCCGGCATCGAGCCCGGTCCGGCCCGCCACGAAGGTCGCGACCGTGTCCACGAGCTGCGGGGGGAGGCCGCCGGCCCCGCCGCCGCCACCGCCCAGCATCCCGGCGAGACCGCCGAGTCCGCCGCCGCCCGTGAGCCCGCCGAGGAGCCCCCCGAGCCCGCCGCCGGACTTTATCGCGTCCGCCGTCCCCTCGGCCGTGGCCTGGACCGCGCCACGCGCCTGCTGGTCGTCGAGACCGTGCTGCCCCTTGAGCGCGTCCACGGCCTGTCCGAACGCGCCCGACCCCAGGAACTGCTGCACCAGGTTTTCGATCATGGGGGGACCCTGCGCCGGATCTCGATGGCTGGCAACGCCGGCGGAGGGTGGGCCCGGGGGAGCCCCTCGAGGCGGGGCCGGTGATCAGCGTGGCGCGGGCAGCCGCCCGTAAGCCATGCTCTGCCAGGTGTCCGGCGCGCCCCAGCCCATCACCCCGCAGGCGAACGGCTCGAATTGGACCTGGTTGTGGCGAAACACCGACGCGAACCTGGCGCGCTCGGCGAGGGCGATGGAGAGGAGCCCCCGACGGGCGGGACGGGTGCACGTCCGCTGACTCCGGGTATGCTCCTCCGCAC
>JAEZJH010000484.1 GCA_023436385.1 Pseudomonadota bacterium | reverse complement strand
GAACGGGAGGACGCGCGCGCCCTCCCCCTCCGATCGCGCCTGCGGCAGCCGGGTGTGCCGGAGGGCCAAGGCCGAGGCGAGGGCCCAGCGCTCCTCGCCAGCGTCCGGAGGGGCTCCGGGCGCCGCGCCGGGCGGGCCCGATCGATCGGCGAGGGTGGCGAGGGCGGTGAAGACCGCGGCGGCGTCGAGGGAAGGACGAGCGGCGTTCGGCATCGGGGACCTCCGGGAGCCCGCCGGCGAAGGCCGGCCTCGTGGCTGAACGGAAGTCTAGCCGAGGGGTCTGACATCGACGGTCAGTGGACCCGCGGAACCGCTCCCGGAGCGAGGAAGCGGCGCTCCTCGCCGCTCACGAAGCCGCTGAACTTCACGCCCATCCCGCGGAGCGCCGCCGGGCCGGCCCGGCCGCCGTACTCGATCATGCACTGGTAGCGGACCTCGGCGCGGGCCGACATCTCCACGCCGCTGTCGTCGTCGGCGAAGGAGACGGTGAGCCGGCCGCCGATCGGATGGGTGTCCCGGGTCTCGATGAACATCCCGCCGGTGGAGATGTTGCGGGCAATTCCCCGCCAGATCCCGCCCTCGCTGGTGAGGTAGACCGGAAACACCTTGTCGAACCGGTGGGCGCTGCGCCGATCGGCGTGGATTTCCTGGGGCATGTCTCGTCTCCTCCGGGTCGGGGCGACCCACGGAGACCAGCCTAGGCGGTGTAGGATAAGGTAGCCAGAAAACCGACCCTCACCCACCTGTGGAGAATTTCCCGCGAATCGGGTGCCCCGACTCAGTGTCCTCCCGCGACACACCTTCCCCTCGAACGTCAAGCCAGTCTGCGCCGCTCCGGTGCGCGCCCTAGTTTCCGGAAGACGGCCGACGGCCGGATCGAAAGGCCCTTCGGGCGGAGCCGGAGGGCGCAAGGGCCCGAACCTCGCGGGAGAGTTCGCGGCGACGAGGGGGTGCGATGGGTTGGTTCGTGGGCGTGCTCGCCGGGGCCCTGATCGGCACAGGAGCCTGCACCGTGCCCGTCGACGCCCGGTCCGGGAACACGTCCGAAGCCACCTGGCGGGCGGGTGCGCCCGCGGATCGGGCCGAGGAGCGGCACCTCCCGCTCCTGCAGCCCACCCGCGCCCCGCGGTCGGAGCCGGGCAGCGAGGGCGACGAACCGCAGATCCGCCCCCCGGTGCAGCGCGGCCCCGACGACTTCTACCGGAAGCCCCCGCGGGAACGAAAACCGCGCGACCGGATGTACGCGTGACCGGACCACGCGTACCCGGCCGCCGCCCGGCGACCTATCTCCCGCCGGCCCGGAGCGCCACGTAGACCGCGCTGTCGCCCCGCTGGATCCGGAGGAGCACCATGTCCCCGGCGCGGATCGACCGCGCCGCCTCGGTGTACTCGGCGAGGCTCCGCACCCTCCGGCGGTTGACCTCGAGGATCACGTCGCCCTGGGCCACCCCGGCCACGTCGGCCGGCCCGCCCTGCTTGACCTGGGTGACCAGGACGCCCTCCGGCGCCCGGAGGCCCAGTGACTTGGCCACCTCCGGCGTCACCTTCCCCAGCTCGAGGCCGAGGACGTCGCTCACTGCCTCGCCGCCCTTGGGCGCCCGGCGTGCCGACGCCAGCACCGCGTCGTCCTCGCGCTGCGCCACCTCCACCTCGATGCCCAGCTCCTTGCCGTCCCGCAGGACCTGGAGCTGGAGGTTCGATCCCGGCGGGTAGAGGGCGATGGTCCGGGAGAGCTGGTTGTAGCTTTCGATCCCCTTCCGATCGACCGCCAGCACCACGTCGCCGGGCTTCAGGCCGGCCTTCTCCGCCGGGCTGCCGGGAATCACCTCCGCGATCAGCGCCCCGCGGACCCGGTCGAGCGAGAGGCTCCGGGCCAGCTCCGGGCCCATCTCCTGGATGGACACGCCGAGCCAGCCCCGGGCCACGGTGCCGGTCTTCTCGAGCTGCGGGACCAGCGCCTTCACCAGGTTGATCGGCACCGCGAAGCCGATCCCCTGCCCCTGGGCGACGATCGCGGTGTTGATCCCGATCACCTCGCCGGCGGCGTTGAAGAGCGGCCCGCCGGAGTTGCCGGGGTTGATCGCCGCGTCGGTCTGGATGAAGTCGTCGTAGGGGCCGGCGCCGATGAAGCGCTCCTTGGCGGAGACGATCCCCATCGACACGGAGTGGGCGAGGCCGAAGGGGTTGCCGATGGCGATCACCCAGTCGCCGACCTCGAGGGCGTCGGAGTCGCCGAGGTTGACGGTGGGCAGGTCCTTGGCGTCCTGCAGGCGCAGGAGCGCCACGTCGGTCTTCGGGTCCCGGCCCACCACGCCGGCCCGGAACTCCCGGCCGTCGGCGAGCTTCACGGTGATCTGGTCGGCGCCGTCGATCACGTGGTTGTTGGTGAGGACCAGGCCGCTCTCGTGGAGGATGAAGCCCGAGCCCATGCCCCGGGGCATCACCCGGTCGCCGCCGCCGCCCCGAGTCCGGGAATCCTCGCCCAGGAAGTGGCGGAAGAACTCCTCGAACGGATCGTTGCCGCCGGGGGCCCGTCGCCGGGAGCGAAGGACGTTGGCGGTGGAGACCGAGACCACCGCCGGCTTCAGCCCCTTGACCAGGGGCGCCACCGAGGGCAGGGGCGAGAAGTCCCGGGAGAGGACCGGCTGCGCCGGCGCGGCGGCGGCGTCGCGCTCGTGCCAGAGCGCCGCCTTCTCCTTGGCCTCCGCGGACGTGCCATGGAAGGTGGTGGGGGTGAAGGCGACCAGGGAGGCGGCGATCGCCGCCGAGACGGCCACTCCGGCGAGGGCACCACGGGCAAACGTGGACATGTGGACCTCGAGGCGTAGAACGGGGCCCCGGCGAAGGCGGGGCGCGCCACCGTGAAACGTCCGGGCGGGCGGGCTATTCCCCGGCGGGTGTGCCGGGCGAGCCGTCGGCGCCGGCCGGCGCCGGGACGTGCCGGCCGACCCGGACCCGGGCCGCCCGGATCACCCGGTCGCCCAGCTTCCAGCCGGCCCGCACCTCCTCGACCACCTTCCCGTCGAGCTCGGGATCGGGCGTGGCGAGGAGATCGATCGCGTCGTGGATCGAGGGGTCGAAGAGGTGGCCCTCCGCCGGGACGCGGGAGAGCCCCAGGGCCTCCACCCGCTTGCCCGCGTTCTCGGCGATCAGGCGGAGCCCCTCCGCCAGCCGGGCCGCGTCGCCGCTCCCACCGCGGATCGCCAGGGTCAGCTCGTCGAGGGTGTCGAGGAGGACCGCGGCGATCTCGCCCTTCTGCGCCTCGAGCTGGCGATCGCGCTCCCGCTCGACGCGCCGCTTGAAGGACTCCCGGTCGTTCACCAACTCGGCGTAGGCCCGGGTTATCTCGTCGACCTTCTTGGCGAGCATGGCCTGCTCGGGCGGAGCCGCCGCCTCCGTGCCGACGGCCGGGGCCGCCTCGCCGGCCTCCTGCTCGGGCGAGGTGGCGCGGTTTCCATCGGATCGGACTCCCTGCTGGGTCTCTTCGCTCATGGCGGGCCCAAGCTAAAGCGGGGCGGCCCCCTGTCAACCGCTACACCGGCGGCTGCCGCCCGCCCGCCTCGCGATCCTCGCCGTCGGCGCCCCGGCCCGCGGGCCCCTCGGCGTCCCGGGCCCGGCGCTCGACCTCGAACTCCTCCACGGCCTCCGGCGGCTCGCCCAGGATCTCGATCTCCGCCGCCCGCAGCGAGTAGTAGAGGAGCCAGCGCTCCGCCTGTGTCAGGCTCCCGGCCGGCAGCGCCGCCTCGATGTCCGCCACCGCGAGGTGGCCCTGGCGCAGTCCCCGGCGAAACAGCGCCTTCCGGGCGAGGTGGCTCCTTCCGATCTTGGGTTCCATCGGGCCGGCCCTTTCCCGCGTCGTCGCGACCACACCGAACAGGGTAAGGACCGGCGCCGGCAGGCGCCGGGGACGGGCCCGATCACGGCTCCTCGTCGCGCCCCCCGGGCTGCACCAGGACCGCCGCCTCGGCCACCAGGTTCGGCGCTGGCGGCGCGAAGACCTCGCCGCGCTCGTGCTCGTGGTGGCCCACCTTCGGCCCCAGGATCCGGGTCAGCTCCTCCTCCTCCACCACCTCCTGCTGGAGGAGCCGGGCGGTCACCGCCTCGAGCTTGTCGCGGTACTGCCGCACCAGCCGCCGGGCGGTGTCGAGGCCCTCCTGGACCAGGCGGCGGACCTCGTTGTCGACCAGCTGGTGGGTCCGCTCGGAGAGGCCCCGGAGGTCGGCGCCCTGGGCGCCCTGGTTGAGGAAGAGCACCCGTCGCTGCTCGCCCAAGGAGACCGGCCCGATCTCCTCGCTCATTCCGTAGTCCCGCACCATCGCCCGGGCGATCTCCGTCGCCTGCTGGAGATCGTTGGCGGCGCCGGTGGAGACCTCGCCGACGAACAGCTCCTCCGCGGCGCGGCCGCCGAGGAGCCCGGCGATCTTCTCCCGCAGCTCGGGGACGGTCATCAGGTACCGGTCCTCGAGCGGCATCTGCATGGTGTAGCCCAGCGCCCCCACGCCCCGGGGGATGATCGAGACCTTCTGCACGCGCTCGGCGTGCGGGAGCATCCAGCCGACCACCGTGTGGCCCGACTCGTGGTAGGCGACGATCTCCTTCTCCCGCTCGTTGAGCCGCCGGCTCTTCTTCTCCAGCCCGGCCACCACGCGGTCGATCGCCTCCTCGAACTCGTACCGGGTGACCTCGTCCTTGCCGCGGCGGGCGGCGAGGAGCGCGGCCTCGTTGACGATGTTGGCCAGGTCGGCGCCGACGAAGCCGGGCGTCCGCGCGGCGATCGACTTGAGATCGACGTCGGCCGCCAGCTTCACCTCCCGGGCGTGGATCTCGAGGATCCGCTCGCGGCCCTTCTTGTCGGGCCGGTCGACCAGCACCTGCCGATCGAAGCGGCCGGGCCGGAGCAGCGCCGGGTCGAGGATCTCCGGGCGGTTGGTGGCGGCGACGATGATCAGGCCCACCCGCGAGTCGAAGCCGTCCATCTCCGCGAGGAGTTGGTTCAGCGTCTGCTCGCGCTCGTCGTGGCCCATGATCCCGGCGTTGCGGCTCTTGCCGATCGCGTCGAGCTCGTCGATGAAGATGATGCAGGGCGCCTTGCCCTGGGCGGTCTGGAACAGGTCCCGAACCCGGGCGGCGCCGACGCCGACGAACATCTCCACGAACTCGGAGCCGGAGAGGCTGAAGAACGGCACCCCCGCCTCGCCGGCGACGGCGCGGGCGAGGAGCGTCTTGCCGGTGCCGGGAGGGCCGACGAGGAGCACGCCCTTGGGGATCTTGCCGCCGAGCCGCCGGAACTTCTCCGGCGTCTTCAGGAACTCGACGATCTCCTTCAGCTCCTCCACCGCCTCGTCGATCCCGGCCACGTCCTTGAAGCCGACGCCGGTGTCCGACTCGGCGTGGAGCTTGGCCCGGGTCTTGCCGAAGGTCATCACGCCGGGCGGGCCCTGCCCCACCTGCGTGCCGACCCGCCGCATCATCCAGCTCCAGAAGAGGAGCGCGAGGAGGATCGGCACCGCCCAGATCAAGAGGAGCTCGCCCATCCCCGACGAGCGCACCGCCTCGAACTGCACGTTTTGCCGTTCGAGGGTGGCCACCAGCCCCGCTTCGGCGCCGGGGACGGTGTTGGCCAGCCAGGGGAGCGGCGCCTGGCCGGCGGCCGGAGCCTCGCCGGTGCCGGTGGCCGGCGCCTGGGGGTACCCCTTCACCCAGCCCTCGCCGATCACCACCCGGCCGAACCGGCCCTCCTCGAGCGAGGACTGGAACTCCGAGTACGGGACCCGGCGCACGCCGACGTTCTCGAAGAGGCCGCGGAAGAGCAGGAAGCCCGCGAGGAGGAGGAGGAGGATGCCGATCGGACTGGCAAAGCGCATCCGGGGCGGCGTGGGTGGGGTGGTCCCTCCCGGCCGCTTTCCCGCCCGCGGATCCTTCGCCGGCTGCGTCGACATCGGCGCTCCTTTCCCGTCCGACGCCCCGCCCCCGCAACCGGTCGGTCGCCCGCTGCGCGCGCGTCGGGAAAGAAGGTAGGTACCGATCGCCCGAGCCGAGAACCCCGTCGCTCGCCGCTACTGGATCCGCAGCAACTGCTCCAGGGTCTTCTGGTCGGCCGCCGGGAACTCGTAGGCGTCGAGCTCCCCGGGAAGGACCCAGCGGTGATCGTGGATCCGGAGGTGCAGGATCTGGTCGCCCGGCGTGAGCAGCCGGCAGCGGAAGACCCGGAAGTCGATGTCGTAATCGGGGTAGGCGTGCTCCACGTGCATGGTCCGCTCGCCCACCTCGACCTCGATCCCCATCTCCTCCGCCAGCTCCCGCTGGAGGGCCTGTTCGTCCTCTTCGCCCTCCTCCGCCCGGCCGCCCGGGAACTCCCAGAGAAGGGGGAGCGTCGCCGTGGGCGGACGCTGGGTGATCAGGTAGCGGCCGTTGCGCTCGATCATCGCGCCGACGACACGGATGCGCCTGCGGGCCATGGACGCCTCCCGGAAGCCGGACAGGATACGTGGCGGCACCGCCGGGGGAAAGCCCGGGCGCCGGCGTGCCCGGCCTCGCCCCCGGGCGCGCCGCGTGCGGTAGGGTAGCCGGCCGCCCCCCCTCGAGGGCCCGGGTTTTCCGGCGGGGCGCCACGAAGGTCCCATGACCCGACTCGTCTCGCTCGGTGCCGCCGGCACCGTCACCGGAAGCCGCCACCTCCTCGAGCACCGCGGCCGCCGCATCCTCCTCGACTGCGGCCTCTTCCAGGGCGAGAAGGAACAGCGCCGAAGGAACTGGGAGCCGTTCCCGGTGCCCCCCTCGTCGATCGACCTGGTGGTCCTCTCCCACGCCCACATCGACCACAGCGGCTGGCTGCCCCGGCTGGTGCGGGAGGGCTTCGCGGGGACGATCCTCTGCACCCCGGCGACCCGCGACCTCCTGGCGCTGATGCTCCCAGACTCCGGCCGGCTCCACGAGGAAGAGGCCGCCTACGCCAACCGCACCCACTACTCGAAGCACAGCCCGGCGCTGCCGCTCTACACCGAGGAGGACGCGAGCCGCTGCATCCCGCGGCTCCACACCCTCCGCTACGGCGTCCCCCGGGACCTGGGCGACGGGATCACCCTCGCCTTCCGCCGGGCCGGACACATCCTGGGGAGCGCCTCGATCCACCTCTCCCTCGAGGGCCCGGGCGCGTACCGCCACCAGCTGGTCTACAGCGGCGACCTGGGGCGCTACGGGATGCCGATCGTCCCCGACCCGGAGCCGATCGGCCGGGCGACCACGCTGGTCCTCGAGTGCACCTACGGCGACCGGCTCCACGAGGACCCCGACCCCCGGGCGCTCCTCGGCGCGATCGTGCGGCGGGTGGTAGAGGAGCGGGGCGTGCTCTTGGTCCCGGCGTTCGCCATCGGCCGCACCCAGGACCTGCTCTACCACCTCCGGTCGCTGCAGCTCGCCGGGGAGATCCCGCCCTCGATCCCGATCTACGTCGACAGCCCGATGGCCTGCGACGCCACCCCGCTCTTCCTCATGCACCGGGAGGAGCACGACGAGGAGATGGTGAAGCGGATCGTCGAGGGCCAGCGGCCGATCCACCCCACCTACGTCGACTTCGCCCGGGGGGTGAACGAGTCGAAGGCGATCAACGACCAGAACGGCCCGCTGATCGTGATCTCCGCCGCGGGGATGGCCACCGGCGGCCGCATCCTCCACCACCTCAAGTACCGGCTCCCCGATCCCCGGACCACGGTGCTCTTCGTCGGCTACCAGGCCGCCGGCACCCGCGGGCGGAAGCTTTTGGACGGCGCCAAGACCATCCGGATCCACGGGATCGACGTGCCGGTGGAAGCCCGGATCGAGCGGCTCCCGGGGATGAGCGCCCACGCCGACCACGAGGAGACCGACCGCTGGCTCTCGTCGCTTCCGGTGCCGCCGGTGCGGATCGTCCTCGTCCACGGCGAGCCCGCGGCCCTCGAGGCGACCCGGGCCCGGCTCGCGGCCCGGGGTCTGTCGCCCCACGTGGCGGTGGACGGGGAGGCGATCGAGCTCGGGTAGACGCGCCGCCGGCGTTCCCCGAACGCACGCCGGAAGCAGCATCGTCGGGGTTTTCGGGAGCGTGGCCGGGAGCTAGACTGCGCGGCCTTCTCCGGAGGAGACGACATGGAGCGAGTGATTCGGGCCCCGCGGGGCAACGAGCGCACGTGCAAGGGCTGGATCCAGGAAGCCGCCCTGCGGATGCTGATGAACAACCTCGATCCCGAGGTGGCCGAGCGCCCCGGCGATCTCGTGGTCTACGGCGGCACCGGCCGCGCCGCCCGGAGCTGGGAGGCCTTCGACCGGATCGTCGCCTCCCTTCGGAACCTCGAGGACGACGAGACGCTGCTGGTGCAGAGCGGCAAGCCCGTCGGCGTCTTCCGCACCCACCCCGACGCGCCCCGGGTGCTGATCGCCCACTCCAACCTGGTCGGCAAGTGGGCCACCTGGGATCACTTCTGGGAGCTGGAGCGGAAGGGCCTGATGATGTACGGCCAGATGACCGCCGGCTCCTGGATCTACATCGGCGCCCAGGGGATCGTGCAGGGCACCTACGAGACCTTCGTCGCCGCCGGGAAGCAGCACTTCGGCAGCGAGGACCTCGCCGGCCGCACCGTGCTCTCCGGCGGCCTGGGCGGCATGGGCGGCGCCCAGCCCCTGGCCGCGGCCATGGCCGGCGCGGCGTTCCTGGGGGTGGAGGTAGACCGGGCCCGGGCCCAGAAGCGGATCGACACCGGGTACCTCGACGGCATCGCCAAGGACCTCGACGAGGCCCTCGCCCTGGTGGAGAAGGCCAAGCAGGAGCGCCGCGGCTACTCGGTGGCGGTGATCGCCAACGCCGCCGACGTCTACCCGGAGCTGGTGCGGCGGGGCATCAAGTTCGACCTGGTCACCGACCAGACCTCGGCCCACGACCCGCTCCACGGCTACGTGCCCGCGGGGCTGACCCTGGAGCAGGTGGCGGAGCTCCGGAAGAGCGATCCCGACCAGGTGGTGAAGCGCTCGAAGCAGTCGATGGCCGTGCAGGTCGAGGCCATGCTGCGGATGCGAGACATGGGCAGCCATGTCTTCGATTACGGCAACAACCTCCGGCAGGGCGCCGAGGACGCCGGCCTCGAGGGGGCCTTCGGCTTCCCCGGGTTCGTTCCGGCGTACATCCGGCCCCTCTTCTGCGAGGGAATGGGGCCGTTCCGCTGGGCGGCGCTCTCGGGCGATCCCGAGGACATCTACCGGACCGACGAGGTGGTGGCGAAGCTCTTCCCCCACAAGAAATCGCTGCTCCGGTGGCTCGAGCTGGCCCGGAAGCGGATCCACTTCCAGGGCCTGCCGGCGCGGATCTGCTGGCTGGGCTACGGGGAGCGGGAGAAGGCCGGCCTCGCCTTCAACGAGCTGGTGCGGAGCGGCGCGGTGAAGGCGCCGATCGTCATCGGTCGCGACCACCTCGACTGCGGCTCGGTGGCCTCGCCCAACCGGGAGACGGAGGCGATGAAGGACGGCTCCGACGCCGTGGCCGACTGGCCGATCCTGAACGCCCTGGTCAACGCGGTGAACGGCGCCTCGTGGGTCAGCTTCCACCACGGCGGCGGCGTGGGGATCGGCTACTCCCTCCACGCCGGGCAGGTCACCGTCGCCGACGGCACCGACGCGGCGGCGGCGCGGCTCTCCCGGGTGCTCGCCTCCGACCCGGCCATGGGCGTGCTCCGCCACGTGGATGCGGGCTACGACCGGGCGGTGGAAGTGGCC
>JAEZJH010000458.1 GCA_023436385.1 Pseudomonadota bacterium | reverse complement strand
GGCCTGGGTGGTGTCGGTGGCAAAGGCGAAGAGCCGGCCGGCGAGCGGGTCGGCGACGATGGTCACGCCGGCGGAATCCCCAGCGGCACCGACCCGGACCAGGGTCCAGCCGGCGCCGTTCCACGCCCAGGTGTCGGCGACCCCGACGGCCGAACCGCCGCGGAGGTAGACGGCGCCGCGCGCGTCCCACCAGGCCATCCCGTGGCCCCAGCGCGGGGACGGCGCGAAGGCGAGCTGCGGCGAGGCCCAGCCGGCGGCGGTCCAGATCCAGGTGTCGCTGAGCGGCGTCCCGGCCGCGTCCCTCCCGCCGAACAGCACCAGGGTCCGCCGCAGCTGGTCGAAGGCGAGGCCGAAGCCGGTGCGGAACGACGGGCCGCCGGCGGTGGGGATCCGGACCCAGGTCCCGCTCGACCCCCAGGACCAGAGCTGCAACACCGGATCGCCCGGCACCGCGGCGACGAGCAGGTTGGTCATCCCCACCGGATCGGCGGCCATCCGCGCGAAGGAGGCAGCCGGTCCGTCCGTCGCGACCTGGACCCAGGGCTCGGCATCGTCCAAGGACCTGAGCCTCCAGGTGTCGGTGAGCGGGCCGGTGGCGGAGCGGCCGCCGTAGGCGAGGAGGTCGCCCGAGGGCAAGGGAGCCAGGGCCATTCCCTCGCGGCGGGACGGCCCCGCGGTGTCGACCACGTCCCAGCTCCAGGAACTGCAGCTCCCGGTCTCCTCGCACCGGCGCCTCATGGTCACCAGCCAAGGCCAGTCGCCCATGGTCCGGACCACCGTCGGGGCGACGCCCGGTCCCTGCGCGGCGGCGGCGACGTCGGGCGCGGGGATCGAGAGGTCGATCCAGCGCCAGGCGAGAGGGACGTCGCGGGTCTCCGGGAAGGCCGCGGCGACGAGCGGCGAGTCGCCCCCGACCTCCTCGGTGACGCCGAGATCGGCGTCGATCCAAGCGAGATAGCCCGGCGAGACGGTGCGGGGATCGACGTCGAGCGCCCCGGAGAAGATCGACAGCTCGGGCAGCGAGGCGGCGCCGAAGCTGCGGTGGTCGAGGGAGGCGAGCACCCGGCGGCTCCGGATCCGGCCGGAGGAGTTGCCCGCCTTGTCCCGGGCCTCGACGCAGACGGCGTCGTCCTGGAAGGCGAACGAGCCGAGCGCGATCCCCCAGAAGCTGCCGTCGTCCTGGAACGTCTGGCTGGACGCGAACGGCGGCGCCACCTGGCAGTCGAGCTCGTAGAAGTCGAGGGTCACCCGCCCGGCCGGATCGGAGATCGCGCCGGGCATGCCAGAGATTCGCCGCCAGTCCTCGCCGTGGTGAAACACCAGCCGCTCGGGATCGATCACCGGCGGCTCGTGGTCACGGGCCGTCACCACCTCCACGCGCGGCCCGACGCGACCGCACTTGTCCTCCGCCTCGAGCCAGACCTCGGCGGGCGTCTCGTACCCGGAGCCGAACTGGGTGTCGGGGAAGCTGCCGTCCTCACCGACGGCGATGGAGGTCACTTGGCCCTCGGGAGGTGGACCGCCGGCGAGCCGCACCGCGATCGGCCCGCACCCCCCGGTCGCCGCCCCCTCACCGCCGGCGATGGTATCGAACAGGCCGATCCCCCGCCGGATCACCGACACGGCGTTGGGATCCACCTGGGGCGCGCCGCCCGCGCTCCCGGCGACGATTTCCACGCGCGGCGAGAGGTTCCCCGCCTTGTCCACCGCCTCGGCCCAGATCCGCGGGAGCGAGCTCTCGGTCGTGCCGATCGGCACCTCGGGGAACCCGCCGTCCGACGCCGGGCGCACCCGGATCAGCCGGGGCCCGTCGGCCGAGTCCGCGAGCCAGACCGCCGCCACCGCGCCCTCCCGATCGACGACGGCGCCGGCCGAGGCGATCACACCGTCGGTCGCCCCGAGCCCGCGGCGGACGATGGTGAAGGCGGAGGGGTCGAGGACCGGCGGCGTCTCGTCGACCCCGGCGGCGATTTCCACGCGCGCGGTGCGGGCGCCACAGGCGTCGGTCGCCTCGAGGAAGAGCCGGGGCCGGGAGACCTCCGGGGTCCCGAACGGCACCGCGAACGAGCCGTCCGTAGCGACGGCGGCGGAGGCCAGGGGCAGGCTCGCCTCCTCCCGATCGAAGAGCGCCACCTCCGCCGGCGGACAGCCCGCGGTGATCGCGCCGGCGGAGCCCACCGCCTCGTCCTCGCGATCGACGCCATGCCGGACGATCGCGAGGCGGGACTCGTCCACCGCCAGGAGCTCGTCGGCGTCTGGGACGCCGTCTCCGTCGGAGTCGAGGATCCGGCGGAGGTTCGGCACGATCACCCCGGCATGCCCGGTGCGCTCGAGCCACCGCCGGAGCGAGGCCGTCACCGCCTCCGGATCGATCGCCCGCCGGGCGTCGGCGAGCCGCGCCGCGTGCTCCGCATCGAGCTCCCCGTCGCCTTCCAGGTCCGCCGCCAGCGCGGCGAGGAACGCCGGGAGGTCGCCGTCCGCCGCCGCGTCGACCACCGTCGAGGCCGCCAGCAGGTAGGCGTGGTCGAGGTCGTCCGCGCCGAGGAGGGCGTACGCGGAGGCGGGCCGGGAGGGCGTGTAGTGGGCCCCGGTCAGCCCCAGGGCCCGGTGGACCTCCCCCTCCGCCCGGACGATCGCCTCGGCGAGCGCCGTGCCGTCCGCGGCGAGCCGGAGCGCGCGATCGTGGGCGAGGTGGGCGAGGACGTTGACCCGGACCTGCTCGCCTTCGCCCACGCCGACGTGGAGCGCCCGGAGCGTCACCGGCGCCGCCCCGGGCTCGCCGGTCGATTCGCGATAGGCCCGCCCCGCCGCCTCGAGCCGGTACACCGGCGCCGCCGGAACCCACGCGGCGAACCGGCCGAGGCCGTCCTGCACCGTGGTGGTCACCGGCTCCCCGCCCCCGGCCGGCGCGATCGCCACCGTGCCGTCGACGAAAGGCCCCTTCTCCGCGATCCCCTCGATCAGCTCCCGCACCGTCCCGTCCCGGATCGGCGGTTCGGCGCCACCGACCGGACCGCGCTCTTCGGTGCAGGCAGAGACCAGGAGGACGACGACCAGGGCGACGGGAAGCAACCGCATAGCGCCAGCATACAACGGGTCCCCGACACCCCACCGTATACGCCGCGCCCGCCCGCTCGAGCCGGGGCCTCGGCCGGCACCGCCGTCCGCGCGCGCCAGCGGACCGTGTGGGCCTCCCGAGGGTCCGGCGATCGCCCGACCCAGGGAGTCGCCCGCCGCCTGCCCGCGGTCCCTTCCGGCGCCCGGGCCTCGCCGCCCGGGAGACGATGATAGATAGCGGCGCCATGGCCGACATCTCGCTCGTCCTCCGCTACCGCCGCACCGCCAAGGGCGGCCTCGACGCCCTGGTCGGCGCCCTCGAGGTCGACCCGGAGCTCGCGGCCACCCCGGTCCACCTCGGGCGCACCCTCGTCGAGACCATCGCCGCGACCCGCGAGGTGCTCGCCGCCGGCCGGCGCCCGGTGGTGCTCTGGTCGTTTCTCTCGCCGGGCTTCGCGGAGGCCGCGGAGGAACTCGCCGCCTTCCGGGCGGCCCTCCCCGACGGCGTCCTCCACGTGGCGGGCGGCGTCCACGCCAGCGCCGAGCCCGAGGGGACGCTCCGGGCCGGCTTCGACCTGGCCGCCCACGGCGAGGGCGAACGAATCGTGCAGGCCCTGGTCCGCGCCCGCTCCTCCGGCGGCGCGCCCGGTGCGGTGCGGGGGATCGCCCGGCTGGTGGAGGGACGCCTGGCGAAGAACGGCCGGGGCGAGCCCGTCGACCTCGACGCCTTCCCCTCCTTCGCCCCGGCCCACCGGCGCTTCGGCGCCATCGAGCTCACCCGCGGCTGCATCTACGCCTGCAAGTTCTGCCAGACGCCGTACATGGCCCGGGCCCGGTTCCGCCACCGCTCCGTGGCCGCGGCGTGCGAGCACGCCCGGTGGATCCGCGCGGCCGGCCTCCGGGACGTGCGGGTGCTCACCCCCACCGCCC
>JAEZJH010000449.1 GCA_023436385.1 Pseudomonadota bacterium | reverse complement strand
CGTAGTCCCCGCAGTCCACCGGGGCCCGCACGAGGCCGGGCGGCTGGACCCACGCCGGCGACAGCGCCGGGCCGGCCTCGGCGCCAGGGAGCAGGCGCAGGGCCAGGACAGCGCCGACGATCTCCTCCGGGGCCGCGGGCGGGACGTGCTCCGCGCCGCGGAGCTGGGCCAGCTCGCCGGCCGGGCCAAAGACCGTGTTCAGCTCGCAGACCGGCGGGTCGCCGGCGACGAGCCGGGCGCCGCCGTAGACCCCGCCCGCGAGCGCGGCGGCGGCGAGGATGGAGGCGACGATGGTGCGGCGCATTAGAGCCTCCCGCAGCGTAGGTTGGCGATCGTGCCGTTGGGCTGCCGGTCGGAGAACGGCCTAGCCGATCCGATCGTGGCCGTGCCGCTGTGACTCGTCGGATTAGACGCGCCATCCGTGGTTCCGACAACCACGCCATCCCGGACGATCTGCGCGCGACCACCGCCCCACCGCAGACCGATCCGGTAGGTGCTCCCCGCCTGCCAGGTAAGGGATGGGGTTGTGAATGTTTGCACAGGCGGGCTCGTAAATCCGCTTAGCGTGCTTCCGGCCACGCCGAAATACACACCAATTCCCGCGCTTCCTGCTGCAGGTCCCCGCGTGTCGAAGATGTAGCTGGATGGGATAGGCGCGCCGGCGAGCATCACGTCCGCCTCGCACCACCCGCTCGCCACCGGCCACCCGGCGGTGGAGACGGTATGCTGGTCGCCGGGGCACGTCGTCGGGCTCGCCCCCGCGTCGCAGCGACGGCCGGGGGCGGTGGACTTCTCGATCTGACACTGGCGGATGCCGATGTCACCGACCGTCGCGACTAGCCTATCGAAACCCACCTCAAAAACGAAGGTCAATTCGGTGGTCGCATCGGTTCCCGTGATGTTGATCGGGCAGGAGTACCGGCGGGCGGTGTCGAGCGTGATGTTCCACGTCGAGCAGTCGCCGCCAGCACCCGTCGTGATCGTGCCTGGCCCGGCGGTCTTGGAAATCAGCGTGTGGGCCTGCGTGAGAGTACCCGGCCGCATCTCGCAGGACACCACGTAGGACCCATCGGTGACCGACCCGGCCCCGATGATTCCCAGCCGCTTTACCTCCCGCGCAGCCACGTCGTCGTCCGTGTACGTGTACCAGCCGTCGGCGTCTGGACCAGTGATCGTGGGGGTGCCGATGAACGTCGCCCACAGATCGGGGCGGGCGCCGTTTTGCGCCCAGGACAGCACCGCCCCCTTGCTCTCCAGCCCCGCCGCACTCACGCACGGCGCGTTGTCGCCCACCTGGTAGCCGCCGTCGCACCACGCCGGCCCGGCGCGGGTGGTCGTGATCGGGCGACCGTCGCTGGCGCGAGTGCCGTAGACCTGGGATTCGAGGCGGGCACGGGACTCGGCCGACAGCGGGCAGTTGTAGATCAACATGGCGATCTGCCGGCTGTTGATCTGCCGCGTACCGGTCGTTGCTTCGTAGCGACCGAACCAAATGGACTTTCCCGTTGGCGCCAGCGGCACGGCCGCGGAGGTGGTCGCCTGCTCACTACCGTTCGTGCGCGCGATGAACTGCGATCCGGTCCATTCGCAGAACCGCACGCCCAACGCACTACGCCGTTCCGTGATCTCTGCCTGAACTGATCCGCCCGCCCAATTCCAGCGGCAAATCAGGCCGGTGCCTGTATCCTGAACGTCGATCCCGCCGACCACCGCCTGGCCGTGGGAGAAGTACCAGCCGGCCTTTCCGGCCACGCCGGATTCACCGATCACTACCAGCGTATGCGGTTGCACCCAGATCTGTTCGAAGATGCCCGCATTTGCGGTGGAGATCGATGGCGCTGCCGCCTCCGTGGCGATGTTCGCCGCCCGCCCGTAGGGCGTGTTCTCGTACGTGGGCCCGGTGCCCTGCGTGACCGGCACTTCGCTCCCGTCAGGCCCCCAGCAGGCCCAGCGGTCCTCGCCGGCGGGCACGCCGCAGCGCCAGCCCGTAGCCGGCGTGCCGTCCGTGCAGGTCAGGTCGGCGGGGATCAGGCCGGGGCGCGAGAGCGGCGCCTGGAACAGGGGCATCCCGCCGCCGGTGGTGGTCGGGCCCGAACCGATGGACAGGCTCCCGGCGACAGCCGCCGATGGGGCGAGGAGCGCGGCCACCAGGGCGGCGATGGCGGTGCGACGGAGCATCAGCGCTTCTCCGCTGGGACGAGCTGGTGGACGGCGATCGCGTTGGTGCTGCGGCAGGACGCGAGGCCGTCGCGGCGCATGTAGACGAGGTCGCGGGTGCCGACGTGGACGATCATGCCGCCGGTGGCGCAGGTGCCGGCGAAGCAGATCCGGCCTTCCTCGCCGGCGCCGATCAGGAGGTAGAGGCCGGCCGGGACGGCGACCGACGCGCCGCCGCCGGCGGCACATGTCGGGAGCGTGATCGCCTTGCTCGGGTCGAGGATGTACTCGTCGGCGGAGGCAGGCGGAGCGCACACGAGGATCGAGGCGGCCACGATGGCCGCGGAGAGGAAGCGCTTGCGCATGGGTTTACTCCTGGGCGGCCGAGCTGGACGGGGCGGCGCCGTAGCGCTCCGGGTACTTAGCCCGGAGCTCGGGAAGGGTGAGCTTGCCTTCCTCGCCGCCGATCGGATCGAAGCCGAGGGAGACCAGGACCTGGTCGCGGGAAACCATCCCGGACTCGATGTGGTACGCGAAGATCTGCGGCTTGGGCGGGACGGCCTTGAGACGCGCTTCGGCGTCCTCGATGGAGATGCCTAGGTCGGCGGCGAGCTGCTCGGCGGGGGTGCGAAGGCCGAGGGCGCGTTCCTTCTCGAGGACCTCGAGCTCGACCTTGCGTGTCTCGGCCTTCTCCTTCGGCGACTGGAGGATCTCCTCGTCGCGGATGGCCACGTCGAACTTCGCGTCCTCCGAGATCGGCTCCTTCCGGTGCCAGTTGTAGGCCCACCGGTAGAGCGCGGCGAACTCGCGCTCGGCGCGGAGCATCATCGGGAAGGAACGCCGGCGCTTGTCGATCAGGTCCTTCCGCTCGATCTCCCGGGCCACGCCGCTCATCGGCGCCTGCCCGGGGTTCTGCATGTATCGCTCCGCGTTCACGGAGTGGCTCTGCAGGAACATCGTGAGCTGCGTCTTCAGCTTCTCGATGGTCGGCTGCAGCTCGGCATGGAGGTCGAGGACATTCACCTCCACGTCGTCGCCGGTGCGGAAGAGCGTCCCTGGGCCCATCGTTTTGAAGCCGCCCCAGTTCTCGTCGACGCCCTTCACGTGGATCTGGTTGAAGCTCTGCTGGTGCTGGGTGAAGTTCAGCACCGCCCAGTCTCGGGCGTACTGCAGCGTGAACTCGACGAGGTCCTGGCCGGTCGACGCATCCCAGAAGCAGGCGGCGCGGAGCCCGCGGTGGACCGGGACAAAGGGCAGGCGGCCGAACGGGTTCACCGTGTCGCTTCGGCCATCGGCCCAGGTTCGCCGGCCACCAATCTCCACCCAGTGCTCGTCCCGGGTCCAGCAGACGATGACTTCCTGCCCATCATCGCGCTCGGTGATGTAGCGCAGTTCCTTGATCTGCGAGCGGTCGCGCGGGTCGGAGATCACGGAGCACTCGTGCGGGAAGAACACCTGCACGGTGGGGAGACCGACCTGCCAGCCCTGCTCGTCCTCGAGGCCGGGCAGCACCTGGATGATGCAATCGTTGAAGCCGCCGGCCGCGGTGAAGACCTCCGCCATCACCGTGTCGAAGTCGGCTGCCTCCTTGACCGCCTCGTAGACGGGGTCGGGGTCGCCTCCCTCGTTTACGAAGCGCCGGTCCGCGCCCGGGTAGGCCCAGGTCTCGTCGATGACCTGCTTCAGCGGGTTGATCGTCGAGTCGCTCTCGGCGCAGATCCGCTTGGCCTTCTCCTCGTCGGAGAAGATCGCCCGGACCGCCGTCTCGACCAGGTCCTTGTAGTCGTCGGCGTAGATGCGCCACCGATCGGCGAACCGGAGCAGGCGCAACCGCTCCGAGGTATCGCTGGAGAGCTTCTCGAGGGCGGACAGCGCGGCCTCGCTCGCAATCCCAAACATCAGGCAGCCTCCGCGTATCCGCCCTTCTTGAGCGGGAAGAGACCCCAGCTCAGGTAGCCGAGGGCGTCGGGGAAATGATCGAGGCCGGCGACCTTGTCCGGCTTCCCCCATCGAGTCCAAACCTGGTTCATCAGGCACCGCTTCAGCTCGGCACAGCGCGGGTTGACGAGCAGCCGCCGGCGCCCGTTGGCGTTCCGGATCAGCCCCTGCACCACGCGCACGCGATCGAGCACGGCGGGGTTCTGCTGCGGCCCCCGACACATGAAACCGGCCTGCCGCATCAGCCGGCCGTCGGACATCGGGGTCTTCTCGGAGGTCCGGTTGTATTCGCCGGATGCGTCCGTGTAGAAGGTCACCCGCTGCACGTCGCGGAAATCGGGGTAGCCCATGGCCACCAGCTTCCGCTGCAGCGCCGCGATGTGGTCCTGCAGGGTGGTCGAGGTGAGCATCTCGTCGACCACCCACAGCTCGTCGCCGTGCAGCTGCCCGAAGACCGTCGAGTAGTTGCGGGCGTTGAAGTCCTGGCCGATCGCCAGTGGGAGCCGACGGTCGAGCTCCACCGGAACGACGTTGTCGACGGAGAAGTCGCAATACACCGCGCCGCTGAGGGCGGCGAAGTTGGCGCCGTACTCCTGCTCGAAGTCGACCCGGGAGAGCGTCTCCTTCGCCTCCTCGATGTTGTCCTTGTCGGCGCCCGTCCACGACCAGGTCGGCTTGGTCCAGACCTTCCAGCGCTGGTCCTGCTGCACCTGGTTCCACAGCTCGAAGGCGTGGTTCGGCCCGTTGGGCGTGGTGATGATCAGCGCCCGGTCGCCCCGGGTCCGAAGGGTCGGACGGACCGCCTTCCAGATTCCCTCGCGCATGTGCGCGAACTCGTCGAGCACCGCAAAGTTCACCGAGCGGCCACGCTGGGCGCGGAGCTTGTCGGCGCCGACGAGCTGGATCTTCGGTCCCCAGACCAGCTGGGCCTCCATGAGCGTCTCGTTGAACCGGCCCTTGACGAGCCAGTCCTCCGGGATCATCGACTTCAGCCACTCCCACGCGATCGCGCGGACCTGGTTGCGCGTCGGCCCGACGTAGAGCACCTCGAAGCCGCGCTGCCCCGAACGCGCCCGCGGGTCGGTGGTCACGACCCGGAGCACCTCGGCCATGGCCAGGTGGGTCTTGCCCCAGCCTCGGCCGCAGCACACGTACCGGAAGCGCGCGGACGAGCGATACACCTCGCCCTGGCCCGCATGGAGCCGGCGAGGATCGTAGAACGCCACGCGTCACCTCGGCTGCGGCTACGCCGAGCCCGCGGGCGGCGCCTCCTCGAGCGACGGCTGCGTCTCGTCCTCCTCGATCTCGACCTCCATCGGCGGAGGCGGCTGCACCCAACCCAGCCGCTTGGCGGTCGGGTTCGCCCGATCGGCCTTCAACACCCGCGCGCCCATCTCGTAGGCGCCGCGCGCCGCGCCCAGGCGGATCGCGTCCACCGGGCTGGAATCCTCGGCGAGGTCCTTGTGGTACTGGGCCATCGCCGGCATCGCGAGGACCAGCTTCGTGTCGGCGAGCTCGCCGGCGGCGAGCCGCGCCTCCCGGAGGAGCTTCGATGTGTCCTCGCTGCAGAGCCGCGCGTTCATGTCCGCCACCGGCACGCCCAGCTGTAGGGCGCAGGCGGTGAGGGTCGGCGAGGATTGGATCGCCCCGAGGAGCTCCTCGTCGGTGACCTCCTCGATGCTCCGGCGCCTGGGCTCCGGCAGCGGCGGATCCGGCCTCGCGGGCCGCCGCCCCATCCTCGCCTTCGGCGTCT
>JAEZJH010000445.1 GCA_023436385.1 Pseudomonadota bacterium | reverse complement strand
GCCAGGGCCGGGGTACCGGGAACGGCGAAGGGCGCCACCGGGACGCGCTCGCCCAGGACCACCGCGGCCTCCGGGAGCAGCGCCTCGATCGGCCTTCCCGCCACGGTGTGGGCCACCGCCGCCGGCGGGTGGGCGTGGAGCACCGCGCCGGTCTCCGGCCGGAGCCGGTAGATCGCGAGGTGCATCGCCAGCTCGCTCGAGGCCCGGCCGTGGCCGCGGACCACCGCGCCCTCCGGCGAGACCACCACCAGGTCCTCGTCGGCGAGGAAGCCCTTGTTCACGCCGGAGCGGGTGACCAGGAAGGTGCCGTCGGGGAGCCGGGCGGAGGCGTTGCCCTCGCCGCCGCCGACCAGGCCACGGGCGTAGATCCGCCGGCAGGCCTCGATCAGCCGGGCGCGGAGCCGAGCCTCGGGGCTCATCCGATCAGCCGCACCGCGAGGAGATCCTGCACGTCGAGGAGGCCCACCGGACGGCGGTCGGCGTCGACCACCGGCACCTGATCGACCCTGGCCTCGCCGAGGATCCGCGCCGCCTCGAGCACCAGGAGGTCCGGGCCGATCGTCCGCGGGTCCCTGCCCATCACCGCGCCGACCAGCAGGTCGCGCGAGAAGTCGCCGCGCTCGAGGAGCCGCCGGAGGTCGCCGTCGGTGAAGATGCCCACCAGGCGCCCGGCCTCGTCGACGACGCTGGTGGCGCCGGGGCGGCCGGGGGTCCGGGTCATCACCCGCACCGCCTCGGCCACGGTGGCGGTGGCGGCGACGGTGGGGTTCCCCTCGCCCTTCCGCATCACCTCGGCGACGCGCATCACCGACCGGCCGAGCGAGCCGCCCGGATGGAAGAGCGCGTACTCGTGCTGGCCGAAGTCCCGGTGCCGGAGCACCGCCATCGCCAGGGCGTCGCCCAGGGCGAGGAGCACGGTGGAGGAGGTGGTGGGCGCGAGGCCCATCGGCCCGGCCTCGGCGTTGTTGCCCACGTCGAGGACCAGGTCCGCGTGCTTGGCGAGCGGCGACTCCGGATCGCCGGTGACGGCGATCACCTTGGCGCCGATCCGCTTCACCGGCGGCAGCATCCGCACCACCTCCTCCGTCCGCCCGCTGTTGGAGAGGGCGAGGAGGAGGTCGTCCCGGACCACCCGGCCCAGATCGCCGTGGAGCGCCTCCGCGGGGTGGAGGTAGAGGGACGGGGTGCCGGTGGAGGCGAGGGTGGCGGAGATCTTCTGGGCGATGAAGCCCGGCTTCCCCATGCCGGTGACCACCACCCGGCCCCGGCAGGCGAGGACGGCGTGGACCGCCTCGACGAAGGAGGGGCCGAGCCGGCCGGCGAGGGCGGAGAGGGCCTTCGCCTCGATGGCGATCACCTCGCGGCCGATCGCCAACGGATCGAGCGTCGCCGTCGCGGGGGCGGGGGCGGGGGCCCGGCGAGCGGGAGTCTTTCCCGGTTCTGCGGCGCCGCGAGCGGCGGTCGCCCGCCCGGTCTTGGTCGGCCGGACCTGGGCGGCGGCGGTCGAAGCGGAGCGGGCGCTCTTGGCCGCGGTGCCACGGGAGGCGGAACGGGGCTTGGGGAGCGGCCGGGCGGCCGGCTTCTTCTTGGTAGGGGCCATCGCGCCCCGCTTCCTACCAGAGCCGCCCGGGGCCCGTCGAGCGGGCCGGCCGGCCGCTTCCCCGCCGGCGGCGGCACGCATGGAAACCGGGCTCCGCCGGTTGTGCTAAGAAGCGGCCCGATACCCCGCGATTTCCGGCCCCCGGGCCCGGAGGAGACCTCGCCATGCAGTTCTTCATCGACACCGCCGACATCGAGGAGATCAAGAAGGCCCACGCGATGGGCGTGCTCGACGGCGTCACCACCAACCCCTCGCTGATCGCCAAGACCGGCCGCGGCTTCCACGAGGTCCTGAAGGACATCTGCGCCGTGGTCGACGGGCCGATCTCCGCCGAGGTAGTGGCCACCGACCACGACGGCATCGTCCGCGAGGGCCGGGAGCTGGCGAAGCTCCACGACAACATCGTCGTCAAGGTCCCGCTGATCGTCGAGGGCCTGAAGGCGGTGAAGACCTTCTCCGCCGAGGGGATCAAGACCAACGTCACCCTCTGCTTCTCGCCGACGCAGGCGCTCCTCGCCGCCAAGGCCGGCGCCACCTACGTCTCGCCGTTCGTCGGCCGCCTCGACGACGTCTCCTTCGACGGGATGGAGCTGATCTCGCAGATCCTGGAGATCTTCGAGAACTACGGCTTCGAGACCAAGGTGCTGGTGGCCTCCGTGCGCAACCCGCTCCACGTGCTCACCGCGGCGCGGCTCGGCGCCCACGTCGCCACCTGCCCGCTCTCCGTGATCGAGGCGCTGGCCAAGCACCCGCTCACCGACATCGGCCTGAAGAAGTTCCTCGCCGACTGGGAGAAGGTGCCGAAGGCGGCGAAGCCCGAGTAGCCGCCCGCTTTGCGCCGTGCGCGACCACGCGGGCGCGCAGCCATCGCCGCGGCGCCCCCCGTGGCCCCCCGGCCCCGG
>JAEZJH010000431.1 GCA_023436385.1 Pseudomonadota bacterium | reverse complement strand
GGCGTGGAGGCCGGTGAGCGCCGGAACGTCCGCGGGGACGGACGGCGTCGCCGCCTCGCCGTGTCCGTGATCGGAGTGGACCACCGCGCCGTGATCGACGCAGATCACGTGGCGGGCGACCGCGAGGTGGACCAGGCCTGACAGGTGGCCCAGGCCGTAGCCGGCGACGGTGAGGAGCGCGGCGAGGGCCACGCCGGCCCGGCGACGGCGCCCCGCGGGCGCGGCGAGCAACGAGCGGCGCTGTGGGAGGGACGTCTTCACCGGACCACCTGCCGCCACGGCCCCGTACATCGAAAAGGCGCTTGCCCGGAAGTTCGAGGGGCCGCGGGCCGGCCGCCTTCATAGCCGGCGAGGCGAGTCGCCGCAACCGGGCCCGCTTGCGCTCAGAACCTGCGGTCATCTCCTTGACCGTCGGCCGGGTCCGGGGAAAGCTCGTGGGGTCGCTCGTCCGAACGCCGGCGTCGCCACCCGGGCGCGGCCGTCTTCCCACCCCGGAGTCCGTGCGCTTGATCCCCTTGGGCCCCTTTGACCTGCGGAGCGTCCTCGGCGGCGGGGGGATGGGCGAGGTGTGGGCCGGCGTCTCCCGGCACCGGCGCATTCCGGTGGCGGTCAAGGTGCTGACCGGCGACGCCGCCCGCGAGCCCCGCTACATCGCCGGCTTCCGCAACGAGGTCCGCGCCGTCGCCGGCCTCGACCACCCGTCGATCGTCTCCGTCTACGACTTCGGCGAGGTCTCGGCCGAGGCCGAGGAGGCCTCCGGTGGTCGCCTCCCCGCCGGCAGCCCCTACGTGGCGATGGAGCTGCTCGAGGGCGGTTCGCTCACGCCGCTCGCCGGCCGGCTCTCCTGGCCGGAGGTGAAGCAGGTCCTCCTGCTCCTCCTCGACGCCCTCTCCTACGCCCACTCCCACGGCCTGGTGCACCGGGATCTGAAGCCGGCCAACGTGCTCCTCGGCCGCTCCGGGACGGGTCTCAAGCTCACCGACTTCGGCCTCGCCCACGCGGTGGAGCGGGACTCCCTGGCCCGGGAGAAGGGCCAGCTCCACGGCACGCCCGCGTACATGGCGCCCGAGCAGTGGGAGGGACGCTGGCGGGACTACGGCCCCTGGACCGATCTCTACGCCCTGGGCTGTGTGGCCCACACCCTGGTCACCGGCTCGCCGCCCTTCGGCGCGGTCCCCTCGCTGCCGAAGATGATGACCCTGCACCTCCGCCGGGCGCCGCCGCGCCTGCCGCCGGGGCTGCAGGTCCCGAAGGGCCTCGACGGCTGGATCCGGCGGCTCCTCGAGAAGGATCCGGCCCGGCGCTTCCGGCGGGCCGCCGACGCGGCCTGGGCACTCCTCCGGCTCGACGAGGCGGTGGGCCTGGAGCCGGTCGGACCGTTCGCGCCGCTCCGCTTCGTCACGCCGCCGTGGGTCGAGGCGATGCGCCTCGCCACCCTGGTCGATCCCGAGGCCACCACGCGCCGCTCGCCGGTCCCGGATCTCGCCGCCGTCCTGCCGACCCCGGGGGAGGCCGCGCCGCCGCCGCCGGTGATCCCGCCGCCGATCCCGCTCACCTGGATCCGGCCCGCGCAGAACGGCGTCCACCGCCGCCTCGCGGGCGTGGGTAGCCTCGGCCTCTGGGGCCTCCGGGCGATCCCGCTGGTGGGCCGCGAGGCCGAACGCGACCGGCTCTGGGAGATACTCCGGGACATCGACCGGACCGGCCGGGGCCGGGCGGTGGTGCTCCAGGGCGCGGCCGGCTGCGGCAAGAGCCGGCTCGCGGAGTGGCTCTGCGCCCGGGCCGACGAGGTGGGGGCGGCCACGGTGTTCCGGGCGATGCACGGCCCGGTGCCCTCACCGCGGGACGGGATCGTGCCGGCAGTGGGCCGGTTCCTCCGCACCGGCGGCCTGGGCCGGGACGGGGTGTTCGCCCGGGTCAACGCGCTCGCGAAGACGTTCGGCGCCGGCAGCGCGTTCGATCCCGGCCTGATCGCCGAGCTGCTCGCGCCCTCCAGCGCGGCGGAGCGGGCGGCCGGCACGGCGACGGTGCGGTTCGAGACCCCCGCCGAGCGCCACTCCGTGGTGCGGCGGTTCGTCGAGCAGGTCGGCCGCGAGCGGCCGGTGATCTTCTGGATCGACGACGCGCAGTGGGGCGTCGACGCCCTCGCCTTCGCCAATCACCTGATCGCGGCGCAGGACACGTCGCCCTGCCGGGTGCTGGTGCTCCTCACCGTCCGGGAAGAGGCGCTCATCGAGCGCGAGCGCGAGCGGGAGCTGTTCGCCGCCCTCGTCGATCGGCCGGGCGTGGCGCGCCTGGAGATCGGCCCCCTGCCGCCCGCCGATCGGCCGGCGCTGGTGCGGGAGCTCCTCGGCCTCGAGGGAACCCTCGCCGCGCAGGTGGAGGAGCGCACCGGGGGGAACCCGCTGTTCGCCGTGCACCTGGTCGGCGACTGGGTGCAGCGCGGGCTCCTCGAGCCCTCGGGCTTCGGCTTCCGGCTCCGGCCCGGCGCGGAGGCCCCACTCCCCGACGATCTCCACCAGGTCTGGGCGGGGCGCCTGGCCCGGCTCCTCGAGGAGCTGGGTGGTCCGGGAGGCGAGAGGCGCGCGGGCTCCGATCTCCGGGCCCTGGAGCTGGCGGCGATCCTGGGCACCGAGGTGAACGACGAGGAGT
>JAEZJH010000415.1 GCA_023436385.1 Pseudomonadota bacterium | reverse complement strand
GTGGTGCGACGCGGAGGAGCAGGCCTTCGGCGACTGCGTGACCGACCGCTGCTCGGGGACCGCGCTCTGCGCCTTCCTGTAAGCGATCCGCCCCTCGCCCCCGGGCCTCCGCCTCCCGGCGGGGGCCCGTCTCGTTCCTGCCCACCGAGCCTCGCGCGCCGCCGTTGCCGGATTTTCCGCGTCGCGTGTCCAAGGAAGTGGAAGCACGGCGTACGGAACGCCGACTCGAGATGAGGGGAACCGACGATGCGAAAGCTGGAGATGGTGCTGGGGACGATGTTTGCGGTGGCGGCGCTGGTGGCGTGTGGCGGCGAGGAAAATGGAGACAAGGGCGGCGGCGAGCCCATGGCCCGGGTCCAGGGCACGGTCCAGGGGCCGGGCGGGATCGCCTACACCTCGCCCCACGTCGGGCTGGTCTGGATCCACTTCGGCGACGGGACGGTGGAGCCGGACTTCGTCGAGCAGGTGACGGCGATCGACGCCAGCCGGATGCCCGTCTCGTTCGAGCTCTCGGTCTTCCAGGCCCCGCCCGCCGGCTCGTACTACGCGATCGAGGGCTGGCAGGGGGAGGAGCTGGGCCGGATGGCGATGGCGCTGGTGGTGGCGCTCGATGACGTGAACCGCGACGGCGCCTTCGCGATCACCGAGACCGGCGTCGAGGCCCCCGACCGCCTCTTCGGCGTCTCCTTCCGCGACGTCCTCGTCCACATCCCCGCGCCGTTCAGCGGGGAGGGCGCGGCGATCGTCTTCTCGAACCCCGAGGCCGCCACGCCCGGCTTCCACATCGCCCGGCTGGACCCCTGCGGCGGCAACCTGGAGATCGTCGACGACGGCTCCTTCGCCATCGAGACCTTCCCCGCCTCGTCCACCTTCCCGGAGGAGCTCGGGGGCGACGAGATGAGCTGCGAGCCCGGCCCCGGCCCCGGCACCGGTGCCTGTGCCGACCCGGAGAGCGAGAACTGCTGGACCTGCCTCGACCAGGCGCTCCTCGAGTGCGTCACCGTCACCTGTGGTGCCGAACTGAACGCCATCACCGCCTGCGCGGAGAGCAACGGCTGCGACGTCGACGATCCGGAGGGGCTCTGTGTCCAGGCCCACTGCGCCCCGGAGATCGCGGCGGTGGAGAGCTGCATGTACACCTGCGACGGCTGGGAGGCCTGCTACGGCGAGCCGCTCGCGGAGTAGAACCGATCGTCGGGCGATCGGGGCGCGGGGCGTCGGTTTCGGCCGGCGCCCCGTCGCCGTTTCGGCCTCCCGGCAACGCCGTGTCCAACTTCCCCGGTGGCGCGCCCACGCGCCCACCGGGAAACCGCTTGGCCCGCTCCGCTCCCAACGCCCGGCAGCCGGCCCGCTGGTCGGCGGCGATCTTCGGCGCCGCGCTCCTGGCGATCCTCGCCTGGGCCTCGCTCTTCGCGCTCGCCCGCATCGCGCCCATCCTCGCCCTCGCCTTCTTGGCCTCGCTCCTGGGGTCCCTCCTGGCCCTGCCGATCCGCGCCCTCTCGCCCCCGCTGCCCCGGGGCGCGGCCACGGTGGCGGTGCTGCTCCTGGTCCTGTCGCTGCTCGGCGGCGCCGGGTGGGTGGCGCTCCCCACCATCCTCGAGCAGGGCCGCGACCTCCTCGCCCGCCTCCCGGCGATCCTCGATGCGGCGCTCGCCGCGCTCCGGCGCCTGTTCGCGAGCCGGGGCGCCGGCGAGGAGCCCGGCGCCCTCGCCGCGGCCCTCCGGAGCGAGCTGACCACCCGGCTCACCGCGCTCCTCGGCTCCGCGCTCCCGGTGGCCCGGACCCTGGTGACGGCGCTGTTCGGCGCCCTGGCCACCCTCACCATCGCCGCCTTCCTCGCCTACCGCCCCGACGTCTACCTGGAGGGCTTCCTGCGGCTCGTGCCGCCCGGGAAGCGGCCCACCTTCGCCTCGTTCCTCTCCCGACTCGGGACGCTGGTGCAGCGCTGGATGCTGGGCGCGCTCCTCTCGATGACCTTCGTCGGCGTCACCACCGCCGTCGGCCTGCGGGCCCTGGGGATCGGACCCTGGTTCGCCCTGGCTGCCTTCACCTTCTTCGCGGAGTTCGTGCCGTACCTGGGACCGCTCGCCTCGGGCGCGGTGGCGGGGACGGTGGCGCTGGCCCAGTCGCCGGAGAAGGCGCTCTGGGTGGCGCTCCTCTACGTCGCCGTCCAGCAAGTCGAGGGCAACGTGGTGACGCCGCTGGTAATGAAGCGGGTGGTGCGGCTCCAGCCGGCGCTGCTCCTCGTTTGGCAGCTGTCCCTGGGGACGCTCTTCGGGCTTCCCGGGGTGATCGTCGCCACGCCGCTCCTCGCCTGCGTGCGGCTGGCGGTGCAGCACTTCTACCTCGAGCCCCGGGAGGAAGGGCCGCCCGAGCCGCCGGAGCGCGGTCGGGGCGATGGCGGCCGCGGACCGGCCTCGACCCGCGTGGCCACCGGCGTCTCCCCGGAGGGATCCCACTCTTAGCAGCGGACCGTCGGGCCTCCCCGAAAGCCAGCGGAATCCAGGCGCTCGCCGGCCTTCCCGGTTCACGCCGCTCGTCGATCGCCCGCTCGATCGCCGGGCCACCGGGCGGGCTCTCGTCCACCGGCAACGTCGCCCCGCCGGCGCCGCCGGGCCCCCGTGAACCGGCCCCTTCGCCGCGAGAGAGGGGCCGCCGGCGCCGGGTCGCCCGCGCGGGAGGTTCGCGCTCCGTCCGTCGATCCCCACCGTAGGCGACGAAGCGCTGCAACCACGACCGAAGCACCGAGCCGAGGTGCGGCCCGAGGGCGGGCGGCCACCGGCCGAAGGAGAAACAACGATGGCCAACCGCGGAGCCTGGGGCATGGGCCTTCGCCTGCTCGCCGTCGCCACCGCCGCGATCGCATTCGTTCCGGTGGCGCTCTGGTGGCTCAGGCTCCTGGGCGTCATCCCCGACGCGACGCCCCTCGCCGGCATCGAGTTCCTGCCTCCCTCGTGGCTCTTCGCCGTGGTGGGCCCGGCCCTGCTCCTGCTCGTCCTCTCCCGGCTGCACGTCGCCGGCGCGCTCCTCGCCTTCCTCTGGTTCGGAGTGGCGCTGTTCCGCGGGGACCACGTGATCGGCTCCGGCTCCGCCCCGTCCACCGCCGGAGGGGCCGACGTGGGCCTGCTCGAGTGGAACGTCGCCGGGGCGAAGGCGGCCGACATCGCCGCGGGCCTGGGAGAGCTGCGACCCGACGTGGCCATCCTCGCCGGCGCCGACCCGGCGCTCGCCGACACCCTGGGGAAGCAGCTCGCGCCCTGGCGGGTCCTCGACGGCGGCCCCGGCGGCATCGCCCTGGTGACGCCGCACCGGGTGCTCGCCTGGCGCACCTTGGAGCTGCCGGAGGAGGCCCACCGCCGGCCGGTGCTCCACGTCGAGTTGGAGATCGTCGGGCGGCGCGTCCACGCGCTCGCGGTCAACCTCGACGATCGGGACCGGACCCCGCTCCGCGATCGGCTGGCCCGCGGGGGCCTGGTGGTCGCCGCCCGGGACGCCGGCGCCCGGTTCCTCACCGACTACGTCGGCACGCTCGACGGCCCGGTGATCGTCGGCGGCGACCTCGGCGCCCCTCCCTCGACCCGTGCGATCCGGCGCATCGCCGCCGTCGCCGACGACCTCCTCCTCGCCGATCACCCGGTGGGCCTGATCTCGTTGGGCACGTGGGAGGAGCCGGTCCGGTCCGACTACCTCTTCGTCCGGGACCTGGATCCCGTTCGCTCGGAACAGATCGAGCAGTCGCCTGCCGGCCCTCACCCGCTGTTCGGCGTGGCGCGGTTGCCGCCCGCGGTCAACGGTTTCGCGACTCCGACCAGGCC
>JAEZJH010000382.1 GCA_023436385.1 Pseudomonadota bacterium | reverse complement strand
GGCCTGGTGCAGGCGGCGAGCAGGACCGCGGCGAGGACGACGATGAAGCGCATGGCGGACCTCCGGCGACCCACCATCGTAGCCGACGGCTGCCGAGCCGGCGAAACCCGGCCGATCGGCCGCCCTGCGGGATGGAAGGCCCACCGCGGGCGGTTCGAGGGAGTACCGGCCGCGGTTACACCCGCTCCGTGGCCGCGCACCCTGCCGAGCGCTCGAACATCCATGCAGTGCAAGCAAAATTTGTGCAGTGCGGCTTTCCTTCCGCCGACCCTCCGGGCGAGGATTCACCCATGACCCTGACCAACCTCGAGGTAGCCCAGACCACCCGCCTTCGTCCGCTCTCCGCCGTCGCCGAGCTGCTCGGTCTGCCCCGGGACGCCGTGCAGCCGTGGGGACCCCACGCCGCCAAGGTCGATCCCGCCCTCGCGCCGGGTCGGGGCCGCGGCAAGCTCGTGCTGGTCACCGCGATGAACCCCACGCCGGCGGGCGAGGGGAAGACCACCACCGTGGTCGGGCTGACCCAGGGCCTGATGAAGCAGGGCGAGAGCGCCTGCGCCGTGCTCCGCGAGCCTTCCCTCGGCCCGGTCTTCGGGGTGAAGGGCGGCGGCTGTGGTGGCGGCCGGTCGCAGGTCCTGCCGATGGAGGAGATCAACCTCCACTTCACCGGCGGCCTCCACGCCGTATCCGCGGCCCACAACCTCCTCGCCGCGATGGTCGACAACCACCTCCACCACGGCAACGCCCTGGGCCTCGAGGAGCGGGAGATCCTCTGGCCCCGGGTCCTCGACATGAACGACCGGGCGCTCCGCGACGTGGTGATCGGCCTGGGCGGCCGGACCGGCGGCGTGCCGCGGCAGTCGCGCTTCGACATCACCGCGGCGTCGGAGGTGATGGCGATCCTCGCCCTCGCCCGGGACCTCGCCGATCTCCGGGAGCGGCTGGGCCGGATCGTCGTCGGCTTCACCCGGGGCAAGAGCCCGCGGCCGGTGACCGCCGCGGAGCTGAAGGCCCACGGGGCGATGGCGCTCCTCCTCCAGCACGCGCTGAAGCCGAACCTGGTGCAGACGGTGGAGGGCGCGCCGGCGCTGGTGCACACCGGGCCGTTCGGGAACATCGCCCACGGCTGCCCCTCGGTGCAGGCGATCGAGCTGTCGATGCGCCACGCCGCCTATACCGTGGTGGAGGCCGGCTTCGGCGCCGATCTCGGGGCGCAGAAGTTCCTCGACATCGTCTGCCCGATCACCGGCGACTGGCCGGACGCGGTGGTGCTGGTGGCCACGGTGCGGGCCTGCAAGGTCCACGGCGGCGTGCCGCCGGCGAAGGTGGCGGAGCCGGATCCCGAGGCGGTGACCCGGGGCCTCGCCAACGTGGTCGCCCACGTCGAGGGGCTCCGGCGCCGGGGCCTCGAGCCGGTAGTGGCGCTGAACCGCCGGGCCGGCGATCCCGAGGTCGACGAGCGGGCCTTCCGGGAGGGCCTCGCCGCCCGGGGGATCGCCGTGGTCGACGCCGACCCGTACTCCGGCGGCGGCGAGGGCTGCCTCGAGCTGGCCACCGCGGTGCGCGAGGCCTCGCGGCGAAAGAGGCCGGAGCCCCGGCACCCCTACGGCGCCGCGGACCGGCTCCCGGAGAAGCTCGCCGGGATCGTCCGGATGGTCTCGGGCGGCGACGGCGCGACCCTCGAGTCTGCGGCCCGGGCCTCCCTCGAGCGGTTCGAGGCGGCGGGCTACGGCGGCCTCGCGCCCTGTGTCGCCCGCACGCAGTATTCGCTCTCCGACGACCCCAAGGCCCTCGGCCGCCCCACCGGGTTCACGGTGATCATCCGCCAGATCCGGCTCCTCGCCGGCGCGGGGTTCCTGGTCGCGCTCGCCGGCGACATCCTCACCATGCCGGGCCTGGGGGCGAAGCCGGCGGCGGAGGGGATCGACGTGGCGCCGGACGGGACGGCGATCGGGTTGTATTGAATTACCGGGCCGCGGCTCCGGCCGCGGCCCCTCCCGGGTGCTCGCCCGCCGCCTCCCGATCCGCGAGGCTCTTCGATCGCCGCCCCCCCTGAAACGCGGGGGATCGATGGACAGCCTTTCCGCGTCGAGCCGCCGGGGCGGCGGGAGGGCGCCATGGAAGGGTTCACGCGGGAGGCGCTCGAGCGCTGGGTGAAGGAGCGCTTCGGCGCCGGCGTCGGGATCGCCGCCGTCCGGCCCCTGGGCGGCAACGCCGGCGAGAAGGGCTTCGGCTACGGCATCCCGCTCCGGGTCACCCTCGACTCCGGGCCGGTCCGGGACCTGGTCTTCCACCTCGCCGGCACCGAGGGCTTCGGCCACGACACCCTGGCCGATCGGGCGGCGGAGGCACTGCTCCCCTGGGAGACCTTCGGCAACCTCCCCGGCCACGTCCGGCCGGTGGACGTGGGCTACCTCGGCGGCGACGGCCAAATCGCCTCGCTGGCCGGGGTGCGGGACTTCTGGGTGGCCACCGAGTACGCCGAGGGCGAGCCCTACTTCCACGACCTCGAGCGGCTCCGCTACGACGAGCGGGCCGGCGAGCGGGATCTGGCCCGGGCCGAGCTCCTCGCCGCTTCGCTCGCCCGGATCCACGCCGATCGCCACGACGAGCCGGAGCTCTACCGGCGCCGGATCCGCGACCTCTTCGGCGGCCACGAGTGCATCGCCGGGTTGCTCGATTCCTACGTGGGGGTCGACACCGCGGCCTTCGCGCCGCCCGGCTTCCTCGCGGAGTTGGAGACACGGCTGGTCCCCTGGCGGCTCCGGCTCCGGGAGGAGACCGGCCGCCTCTGCCGGGTCCACGGCGACTTCCACCCCTGGAACATCCTCTTCGCCGCCGACGACCGGCCCACCTTCCTCGACCGGAGCCGGGGGGAGTGGGGCGAGGCCGCCGACGATGTCGCCTGTTTGTCGTTCAATTACTTGTTTTTCTCCCTCCGGGCCCACGGCCGGCTCGCCGGCGCCTACGCCGACCTCTGGAGCCGCTTCTACCGGCGCTACCGCGAGGAGACCGACGACGGGACGCTGTACGAGCTGATCGGGCCGTTCTTCGTCTTCCGGGCGCTGGTCCTCGCCTCGCCGCTCTGGTACCCGGGCCTCCCGCCGGAGGTCCGCGCCGGGCTCCTCCGCTTCTCCGCCGGCGTCCTCGCCCGACCCCGCTTCGATCCCCACGCGGTGAACGGGCTCCTGGAGGAGGAGACGTGAACCGGGTGCTCTGGATCGCCGGGCGGCCGGCGGCGGGGAAGACCACCCTCGCCCGCCGGGTGGAGGCGGCGCTCGCCGGCCGTGGGCTCCGGGTGGCGCTGCTCGATTCGGACGAGGCCCGGCGGGCGCTGACCCCGTCGCCGCTCTACGACGGCCGCGAGCGCGAGCTGGTCTACCGGGCCTTCGCCTACGCGGCCGATCGCCTCGCCGCCGCCGGCGTGATCCCGGTGGTCGCCGCCACCGCCGGCACCGCCGCGCTCCGGCGCGCGGCGGAGGACGCCTGCCCGGGGATCTTCTGGGTGCACGCCCGCTGCTCCCGCGAGGAGGCGGCTTCCCGGGATCCGAAGGGCCTCTACGCGGCCGCCTCCGCCGGCACGATCGGGCGCCTTCCCGGCGCCGGCTCCCGCTACGAGGAACCGGCGGAGGCCGCCTCCACCGTGGAGACCGGCGCGCCCGTCCCCGACCAGACGGTGGAGGCGCTGGTCGAGGCCTTCCTCGCCCCGCCCGCCGCGCGGGGGTGACCTGCCGGCGGGCGGCGAGTTTCCGGTGGAGCGACCGCCGGTTCACTGCAGCGAGGCCGCCTGGTCGGTCTGGTCCGGGATCACGTTCCGCGGCTCGCCCTGGCCGAGGAGATCCTCCTGCGCCTCCTGGAGGTCGTCGCCGAGGGCGTCGAGCTTCTTCGGCCCCAGGCTCTTCTGGAGCTTCGGAAACAGCTGCTGCTCCTCCTCGGCGATGTGGTGCTTGATGGTCACCTCGAGCACCTCGAGCTTGGCCGGGAAGGTCTTGTCGTCGACTCCGCAGTCGAGGAGGTCGGCCAGCACCCGCTTCGCCGCCAGGTGCTCCTCCACCGCCTCGAGCAGCATGTCTTCGGTCTCGTCGTTGTTCACCGCCGGGTAAAACGACTGCTCCTCGAGACACAGGTGCAGGGCGATGGTGTCGGCGCACTGGTCGAAGAGCTCCTGCTTCTCGGAGTCCTCCGCCTCCTTCAGCTCCTGGATCAGCTGGAGCGCTTCCTTGTGCTGCCGCTTGAGCAGGTCGATCGCGTTCATGTCTCTCCTCGGGTGAGTTCGCTGGGTTGGTGAAGGGTTTGGAATCGCGGCTCAGCGGCGGGCGCGCTCGGCCGCGGTGGCCACGCGGATCCGGGGCGCGAGGAGGCCGCGGGATCGATCGAGGTACGACTGGAGCTGGAGGCCCGTGCCGTTGAGGAAGCGGAGCACCTCGGGATCGAGCGTTCCGGAGAGCTTGGCCGCGTTCACCAGGCCCAGCCCAAACCGCATCTCGTCCGGCAGGGGCGCGAGGAAGGCGGCGTCGAGAGCGCCGCCGCGGAGGGCCTCGAGCTCGAGGCGTCGCTGCTCCTGGGCCCAGGTCCGGGCGGTCTCCGTGGCGCCCAGCGGTCCTCCGGCCTCGAGGTCCATCCCCAACTGCTGGCCCAGCGCGGCCAGCTCCAGCTCGAGCTCGTTGAAGTCGTCGGCGAGGTTGGTCGCCAGATCGGCCACCGCGGGGGAGGACGGGTTCATGGTGAGGACGCCGGCGGCCTGGGCCTGCGCTCCCAGGAACGCGTGAAGCGAGGCGAGGGCCTCGCCGAGTCCCCGCGGTCGCTGGGCCAGACGCTGCTCCGGGCCGATCACCACCACCCGGTCCGGCGGCAAGCCCGCACCGTCCGACGGCGGGTCCGAGGCCGCTTGCCCCACCGCCGTCGCCGGTAGTCCCAGCGCCGCGAGCACCAGGGCGATCGTGCGTGTGGCCATTCGCGCCATGCCCCCTCCCCGGCCCCCAGAGCCCCCGGCGGCCGCACACGAACATGGGAGGTCCCCGCTCGGCGTGCCACCGGCGCCGCGTACCTCGCGCCCGATCGCACGCAGGGAGCGCCGGCCCCGGCCCGCTTTGCGGCGCCATGGAGGCGTGGCGTTTCCCGGTGCACTTCGCGCGGCCGGAGGCTTGCGGAGAAAACGGGCCGAGCGGATGCCCGGCAGCTCGCCTGCCCTTAGGATGGGCGCATGGACGAGAAGCTGGCGGGCTGGCCGGGCGCAGAGGTGTACCGCCGGGCGTTCGAAGATTCGACGGACGCGATCCTCGTCACCGACGTGCACGGTCGGATCGTCGCCGCCAACCCCGCCTGGCTCGCGCTGCACGGCTACACGCTGGACGAGGTCCGCGGGCGCACCCCGGCGATCGTGAAAAGCGAACACACCTCCCCCGAGGTCTACGGGGAGATGTGGCGGGACATCCTCGACTCCGCCCGCGGCGCGTGGCGGGGCGAGCTGGTGAACCGCCGGAAGGACGGCACCGAGGTGCCCGTCCTGCTCACCATCAGCCCGATCAAGCGGCACGGCCTCGTCGACGGTTATCTGGGGATCGCCATCGACCTCCGGGAGCGGAAGTCGGTGGAGGAGTGGCGGCGGCTCCACGACCTGGTGATCTGGCACGACCTGAAGTCGCCCCTGGGGGTGATGCTCAACGTGGTCGAGCTCCTCCTGGGCGGGGCCGCCGGCGAGCTCGGCCCCCGGCAGCGGGAGCTGCTCGAGCGGGCGCTGCGGCAGGGGCAGCGGATGCAGGAGCTGATCGCCACCTCCCTCGATCTGGAGAAGCTCCGGGCGCGGAAGCTGGCGGTGGAGACCGAGCCGGTGGACCTGGTCGCCGCGGTCCGGGCCTCCCTCGAGGACCACGCGCCGATCGCCCGGGCCCGGAACGTCGCCACCCTGCTCTGCCTGGGCGCGCGCCAGGCCGGCGCGACCGATCGGCTCGCCTGGGAGCTCGATCCGCTCCACTTCCGGCGCTGTATCGACAACCTCGTGAAGAACGCCATCGAGGCCTCGCCGGCGGCCGGCCAGGTCCGGGCGGTGGTGGCGGTCGATCCCGACGCCGCCCGGGTCCGCGTCGAGAACGGCGGTCCCCCGCTGCCCGCGGAGGTGCGGGCGACGCTGTTCCATCCCTTCGGCACCTACGGGAAGCGGGGCGGCACCGGCCTCGGGCTCTACGGCGTGAAGCTCCTCGTCGAGGCGATGGGCGGCACGGTGCGCTTCGAGTCGGGCCAGGCCGGCACGGCGTTCGAGCTGGCGTTCCCCGCCACCCGCGCCGACGGCTGACGCGCGCCTCCCTCGTCCGGCCTCCCGATCCCGAGCGCCCTTCGGCAGCGGCGCCGCCCCCGCCGGGTCCTTTACGGCGTGCCGCGCGCGGTCGCGCGAGGGTTCCCCAACCGTGCGCTCGTTCCTAACGTGGCAACACCACGGTTGGGAGCGGCGTTCCCGCCGCGCTCCGGGGAGGAGAGATACATGCCCGAGAAGAAGACGATCGAACGCGCGGCGGCGAAGAAGCGCCGCGGCGCCGCGCCGTCCACACAAGCCGGCGAGTTCGTTCGCGAGGAAATCGAGCACGTGAAGGAGGGGAAGCACGGCGCCAGGTCGTCGCGGCAGGCGGTGGCCATCGGCCTCTCCAAGGCACGGCGAGCGGGCGTGGATCTCCCGGCGCCGGCGAAGGGACGGACCCGGCCCGGAACCCGGCGCAAGGCGATGCGGGAT
>JAEZJH010000366.1 GCA_023436385.1 Pseudomonadota bacterium | reverse complement strand
TCGTCGGGCTGCCCCTCGTCCCCGGTCAGGAAGGCGAGGTCGTCGGCGACGGCCCGCCGCCGCTCGGGAGGGAAGGCCGGGACCGGCGCCACCGCCGTGGTCCGGGGCGGTGGGTCCAGGGCGAACCGCCCGCCGGACGGCGCCGGCGGCAGCTCGACCTCCTCGTCGAGCGACACCACCTCGGCGTCCCGGGAGGTCGGCCCCGTCGCCCCGGCCTCGGTCGAGACCAGCTCCTGCACGCCCCCGGCCCGGACCAGCAGCATCCGGTCGTCCCCGGTCTCCTCCGGTGCGGGGCGCCCGCGCCGGAGCCAACGCGACAGGGCCGAACGGATCGCCTCCCGCCCGGCGAGACAGGGTCGAACACGTAACCCGGTGGTGAATTCGATCTCGTCGATCGCCGGGACGTCGAGCGGATCCGCCATCGCCACCCGGAGGACGCGGTGAACGCGGCCCTCCTCGAGGGCGAAGGGGAGGAGGTCGTGGGCCTCGCAGAACTCCGGCCGGAGCAGGTGCAGCGCGGTCCAGTCGAGGTCGTCGACGCCGACGTCGGCCACCGGGAGGCCGAGGGCCTCCGCCAGCGCCGCGACCAGCCGGTCCTCGGGGACCAGGCCGAGTTCCCGGAGCGCCGCCCCGAGCCGGAGGCCCTGGTCGCGACCCAGGGCGAGTGCACGCTCGAGCCCGTCGGCGCCGATATCGCCTCGCTCGAGGAGGATTTCGCCCAGTCGCTTCCGCCCCATGTTCGCCCCAGCCGACCCGCAACGCCGCGGAATCACGGCAGCCTACCATCCGACAGACGACTGGCCAACCCCTTGCTTGGCAGGGTCGAAACCGAAATCGGGACCCCCGATCAGTTCCGTCCTAGGGCGCCTCGGCGAGGCTCGCTAGACGATCGGTTTTGTTGGGGAAAACCGCCTACAGACGGAAGTTTCGTCCGCTTGACAGGTCCCGAATTCGAGTGCTACGGTCCGGCGCATTTTCGGGAGCCAGTTCGGCTCGTTCCGATGCCCGGGAGTTAACAGAGTTTACCCGGTCTCGGTTTGCATGAATCCTCCGATCGTCGGTCGAGCGGTCGGACCCCCGCCATAGTGGCGAGGGCGTCGTGGAGGTTGAACAAATGGGTCTGTCTCCTGTCGTGAGCCTGCTCCCCTTCCTCGCCGCGGCTGAGGTTGGCGGCGGCGCCGAGGACGGTTTCTTCGCGATGCTCGCTCGCCGCTTCCACGAGGGCGGCTGGGGCATGTGGCCGATCCTCATCACCGGCGTGGTCGTGATCGCGGTCGCCATCGACCGGTTCGTCGTGCTGTTCGGCAAGGCGAACATCGACAAGGAGGCCTTCCTCCGCGGCCTGAAGAAGCACATCTACGCCGGCGATCTGGACAAGGCGATCTCCTACGTCGCGGGCCAGAAGCGCACCCCCCTCACCGCCGTGGTGAAGTCCGGCCTGATCAACGTCCCGAAGGGCGTCGAAGAGGTCCAGGCGGCGATGGACGAGGCGATGCTGCGCGAGTCGCCCAAGATCGAGAAGCGGACCGGCTACCTGGCGATGCTCTCGAACGCCGCCATGCTCTTCGGCCTCCTCGGCACCATCTCCGGCCTCATCAACTGCTTCGCCGCCGTGGCGAACGTGAACCCGGCCGACAAGGCGACGATTCTCTCCCTCGGCATCTCCGAGGCCATGAACTGCACCGGCTTCGGCCTCATCGTCGCCATCCCGTCGCTCCTCGCCTTCGCCGCGCTCCAGGGCCGCACCCAGCACATGATGGACGACATCAACGAGTCGACCGTCGGCCTGCTGAACCTGATCGTCGCGAACAAGGACAAGATGAAGATCCCGGCGAACTTCGAGGTCGCCGAGGACTAAGTCACGCGCCCGGGGCGCCGCGCGGGAACTTTTTCGCGGCGCCGTGGTCAGCGAATCCGCTGGGGCGGGTCTGGTAGTCGCCCCGCCCCTTGAACGGAGTCCGACGAAATGGGTGGCGTTTCGATTGATACCGGCGGGAAGGGCGGAAAGAAGAACACCGACTTTAACGTCAACCTGGTGCCCTTCATCGACCTTCTCTCCTCGCTGATCGCCTTCCTGATGATGACCGCCGTCTGGACGCAGGTTGGACGTCTTCAGGTGACGACCGGCGGCGGCGTCTCCGAATCCTCGGACACGCCGAAACCGACCCTTCAGCTCAACCTCACCATCACCGAGCGCGGCTACGTGATCACCGCGGGCGGCGTGATCGAGGTGCCGAAGAAGGACGGCTCGTTCGACCTCAAGAGCCTGGGCGCGAAGCTGAAGAGCATCAAGGCCGACAACCCGGACCAGCGGAACATCACGGTGATGGCGGAAGACGCCATCGCCTACGAGGACCTGGTTCGCGTCGTCGACTTGTGCATCGAGATGGACCTGCCGGACGTTTCCGTCCAGGCCGCGATGTAGGAGACGATCATGGCTCGGCACTTCGCAAACGTGATCGTCAAGCCCGGCAAGCGGCCCGGCAAGCGTCTCAGCACCTCGCGCGTCTTCGGCCCGAAGTTCATGAAGGGCAAGAAGAGCGGCATGGCGGATCTGAACCTGACGCCCATGGTCGACATGTTCACCATGCTCGTCATCTACCTGATCCAGCAGTTCGCCGCGACGGGCGAGATCCTCTACATGCAGAAGGACATCTCGCTCCCGACGGCGGCTCACACGCAGCAGATCGAGCCGGTGCCGGTGGTGCAGGTCTCCGCGTCGCTGATCGCGCTCCAGGGTGAGCGGGTCGTCGACATGGACGACCTGGCCCGCGACGAGTACCTCAACATTCCGGTGCTCGAGGAGAAGCTCCGCGACCAGAAGAAGCGCCTGGAGATGGTCCGCGGTGGCGACGACGACGCCTTCAAGGGCGACGTCAACATCCAGTCCGACCGCCAGGTGCCCTTCAAGGTGATCAAGCGGGTGATGTACTCCTGCGCCGCTGCCGGCTACGGAAACATCAACTTCGCGGTCACCGTCGGCGGGGCCACCGTGGCCCAGGCCGCGGAGAAGGGCTCCAACCCGACGCCCACGACCGGCGGGTAGGCGAAAGCGACCGGAGGTTCTAGCGCGAGGG
>JAEZJH010000361.1 GCA_023436385.1 Pseudomonadota bacterium | reverse complement strand
GTCGGGTACCGGGCACTCCGGGCCCGGGGGGGGCCGCCCCGCACCCATCGGGGAGGCGACGGGGCCGCGAAGTGGCGGACGCGCCTCCCCCGACCGGCGCGTCAGTTCCGAGCCGCCCGGACGTCGGCGCAGGTGATGCCCTCGTCCGGCGCGCAGTTCCGGCCGATCTGGCAGTAACCCAGCTCGCCGTTGTTCACGCAGTAGATCTGCCCCATGCACGGGTCGGGCGTGGTCCCCGGGGTGCAGCGCTCCCGGGTGATCGAGCAGCGGCCGTCCGAGCCGCAGGCCTGCTGCGGGCAGTCGTCGTTGGTGACGCAGGTGCAGAAGCCGCTCTGGTCGCCCTCGCCGATGGCGCAGGTGCCCCCGCAGCGGCCCACCTCCTGGCCCGCCGCCTTCACGCAACGCGAACCGGCCGGACAGCCCTCGTCGTCGCGGCACTCCCCGCCGGTGGGGACGCAGACGTCGTCGCTCCGGCACACCGACTGGGTGAGGATCAGCACGTCGTGGCAGGAGAGGCCGTTGGGGCAGACGTCGTCGCCGCCGTCCGAGCAGTCGACGCCGCAGAAGCTCGCCCTCCCCGCCGGATCGCTGGTGTCGATCAGGCAGAAGTTGGGCCCCTCGCTGCCGCAGGCGATGCCGCCGGGCGCCCAGGCGCAGTTGTCGCAGAAGGGCCCGCGATCGTCCCACTGGCACACCGGCCGCTCGCGCGCCGGGTCGTCCACACACAGCTCGCCCAGCCCGCAGAAGGTCTTGTCGATACAGGTGCCGGCGACACACACCCCCACCGGACACCCCTCCCGCTCCGGATCGCCGGTCTCGTCGCAGGTGCAGGCGATCTCGTTCCCCTCGTTGTCGCGGCACAGACACACGTCGCCCAAGGCGCAGTCGCCGTGGCTCCGGCAGCCGGGGACGCAGGAATGGGTGAAGCTGTCGCAGACCTGCCCGAACCCGCACTGGAGGTCCATCCAGCAGCCGGTGAGCCGGCAGATCCCGGAGGTGGTGTCGCAGTAGCCTGCCGGGCAGTCCGGGTTCCACTCGCAGGAGCGGTTCGGGTGGCAGAGGCCGTCGCCGCCGCCGGCGCGGGTCTCGCAGTGTTCCGCCGGGCCGGTGCAGGCGGCGTCGGAGGTGCAGGCGCAGCGGCCGAGGTCGCCGTCGCAGATCCAGTTGGGGTTGTCTCCGTGGTCGGCGACACAGCTGGCGTCGTCGACACAGAGGGAGCGGGTCTGGGGATCGGAGGAGCAGCCGGCGCCGGCGAGGAGCACGGCGGCGGCCAGGAGTGGGCGGAGCGGGTGGCGCAAGGGCTTTCTCACCGGGGCAGGATCTCCAGCAGGATCGCGTCGTAGGTGAACGAGGTGAACGCGTCGAGGCCGAGGTCCCGGTAGCTCCACTGGTCGTAGGAGAACCGCGGCTCGCGGCCGGTGACCAGGGTGAGCTGCAGGTAGGCGCCGTCCGGGTACTTCTCCTCCAGCTCCCGGACGATCGCCTCCGGCACCACCACCCGCTTCTCGCGGCCGGGGACCACGATCTGCCACTGGGGGATGTTCCCCATCATCGTCGGTTCGTCGATCTGCACCGTGACCAGTTCCGCCTCCGGCCCGGTCTCCGCGGTCCACTCGATCAGCCCGTCGAAGGGGCCGACCGGGGCGAGGAAGCGGGTGAGGCCCATCACCGGGCCCATCACGATCCCGCCGGAGCCGTCGGGGCGCTCGGCGAGGTCGCCGGCCTGCCGGCGGAACGAGACGGTGAGGGGAACGCCGCCACCGCCCAACCCGCCCCAGAGCTCGAAGACGTAGCTCTCGCCGGAGAGCGCCGGGAGCTTCTCGAGCCGCGCGGTGGGGGAGCCGGTCTGGACCTGGCCCACCGGGATCACCCCCTCCTTGCCGAGGTCGAGGAAGGCGTAGACGTCCACCACCCCGGGCCATCCGCCGAAGGTGGGGTAGTTCTCGATCGTCACCGGCACCGTCATGTCGAGGTGCATGTCGAGGGTGATGTCCGCATCCATCACCGTCCGCTCGGTGGTGGCGGAGACGCCGCGGCGCACGCCCATCAGCAACGGTTCGAAGACCCCGGTGGCGTCGTTGACGATCCCGTAGACCGCATACAGCGCCAGATACGCGTCGCTACGGAACTCGAAGGCGAACCCGCCGCCGTCCCGGGTGATCTGGTAGCCGCCCTGCGGGGATCCCCACGGCGGCGCGTAGTAGACGCTCTGGTAGGAGGTCCGGACGTAGGCGACCTCCCGCTCGTTGGGGCCCAGGGGCCGCGAGGGCGGCCGCTTGAAGCCGTACACCCGGCCGGCCACCAGCGCGCCGCGCTCGTCGTTGTCGTTCGGCCCGGCGCAGCCGGAATCCGGGACCCCTCGCGCGTTCTGGTAGTCGGCGGTGTCGTCGCCATCGTCGTCGAGACAGTTGGAGCAGGCGGCGAGCGGTCCCTCCGAGGAACCGCCGGTGCACTGGCAGTCGGGATCCTGGCCGTCGACCAGGCCGTCGCCGTCCTCGTCGATCCCGTTGCAGCAGCCGGCGTATTCGGTCGGGACCATCGGACACATGCAGAACTCGGCGTACTGTTGTTTGTCCTCGGGGAGGTTCTGGGGGCCGCAGGCGCAGCCGTCGAGATCGGCCCGGCTGAAGTCGCCGTCACCGTCCCAGTCGATCAGGCCGTCGCCGTCGTCGTCGAGGCCGTTGTCGCAGATCGGCGGCTCGAAGTTGGGCTCCATGAAGACGGTGAGGTTCTCCGACTCCTGGTTCACCACCGTCACCGTCTGGTAGCCCTCCTTGAAGACGGAGACGACCTGGGCCTTCACCAGCGAGGGATCGGAGAAGGTCACCTGACCGCGCCCGTCGGTGAAGCCCTCGAGCGCCGCCTCGCCGTTGCCCAGGACCACCCGGCAGCCCTCCACCGGCAGCCCGCGCCGGGCCTGCCCGCGGTCGAGGGCGGTGACGTTGAGGGTGCCGTCGATCGGCCCGCCGGAGGAGCCGCCGGAGGAGTTGGTGGGATCGAAGTAGGTGAAGGCGCCGGCGATCCGGACCACCGCGCCGTCCTGCTCCACCTCCACGTCCACCGTGCCGTTGGCGCCCCGGGGGGTGACCGCCGTGGCCAGGAAGGGGTTCTGCACCACGACGTCGGTGGCGGCGATTCCGCCGAAGCGCACCGCCAGCCCCGGCCCGAAGCCGGTCCCGAGGAAGGTCACCCGGGTGCCGCCGGCCCGGGCGCCCACCGTCGGCGCCAGCGTCCGGGCGTCGAAGTCGCCCCGGTAGTCGAAGCCGCCGGGGAGGAGGCCCAGGGCCTCCGGGTCCGCGGGATCGAGCACCCGCACCGGCACCGGGCCGTCGGTGCCCGGCGGCGTTACCGCGGCCAACGTGTTCGCGTCGCGCCGGACCACCGAGCCGGCCTCGAGGGCGCCGACGAAGAGCCGCGCGCCGGCGGGCAGGCCGCTGCCGTGGATGGTGATCGCGGTGCCCCCGGCGGCCGGACCGGAGTCCGGGACCACGCTGTCGAGGACGATCGGCACCGCGTACCGGTAGGCGCCGGCCAGCGT
>JAEZJH010000023.1 GCA_023436385.1 Pseudomonadota bacterium | reverse complement strand
ACCCTCAAGTTCACCTGGGCCTTCGGGCTCGGGCTCTCCGTGGTCAACCTCGCCTGGCTCTGGGCGCGCGGCCTGTAGTCGCAGCGGAGGACGGATGTCTCTCATCGACAAGGCACGGGTGAAATCGCCGTGGGTGCTGCACTTCGACTGCGGCGGCTGCAACGGCTGCGACATCGAGGTCCTCGCCTGCCTGACGCCGGTCTACGACGTCGAGCGGTTCGGGATCGTCAACGTCGGGAACCCCAAGCACGCCGACGTGCTGGTGGTCACCGGTCCGGCCAACCACCGCAACGCCCGGGTGCTCCGGCAGCTCTACGAGCAGATGCCGGAGCCGAAGGCGGTGGTGGCGGTGGGCGCCTGTGCCGCCACCGGCGGCGTCTTCCACAACTGCTACAACATCCTGGGCGGCATCGACCGGGTGATCCCCGTGGACGTCTACGTCCCCGGCTGCTGCGTGCGGCCGGAGCAGGTGATCGACGGGATCGTGCTGGCGATGCAGAAGAAGCTGGCCAAGGCGAACGGCGAGCTGGAGCAGGCGCCGCTCCCGGAGCTGCCCGAACACCTGCCGGCGCCGGGGATCCCCGAGCTGTCCGCCGGCCGGAGCGACATCAAGGAGGCGCGATGAGCGCGGACGGGAAGCGGGCGGTGCTGCGCGTCGAGGCCGAGGAGGTGGCGGCCGACGCGCTCCTCGCCCGGGTGAAGGAGTTCCACGACGCGGGCTGGCGGTTCGTCACCGCCACCTGCCTCGATCGCGGCGAGCGCCTCGAGGTGAACTACCACTTCGACCGGGAGTTCGAGCTCCGGACCGTGAAGACCACCGTGGCGAAGACCGAGGCGGTGCCGAGCCTGACGCCGGTCTACCTCTGCGCCTTCCTGGTGGAGAACGAGATGTTCGAGCTCTTCGGCCTGAAGGTCGAGGGGATGGCGGTGGACTTCGGCGGCGGGCTCCTGCTCGCGGCCGGCGCGCCGCGGACGCCGATGCTCAAGGCGACTCCGCCGGCGGCCAACTAGGGAGGCGGCGGCGATGGCGAAGACCGTAATCCCCTTCGGGCCGCAGCACCCGGTGCTCCCCGAGCCGATCCAGCTCCAGCTCGAGGTGAAGGACGAGACCGTCGTCCGGGCGTTGCCGAACATCGGCTACGTCCACCGGGGCATCGAGAAGGCCGCCGAGCAGAACGCCCTCGACCAGAACGTCTTCTTGGTCGAGCGGGTCTGCGGCATCTGCTCCTTCATGCACGCCCTCAGCTACTGCCAGGGCGTCGAGGAGCTGATGAACCTGCAGGTGCCGGACCGGGCCCGCTACCTGCGGGTGGTCTGGGCGGAGCTCCACCGCATCCACAGCCACCTGCTCTGGCTCGGGCTCTACGCCGACGCCTTCGGCTTCGAGAGCCTGTTCATGCAGATCTGGCGGATGCGCGAGCGGGTGATGGACGCGCTGGAGAAGACCGCCGGCCACCGCGTGATCATCTCGTCCTGCCAGATCGGCGGCGTCCGCCGGGACCTCGACGCCGACGGCATCGCCTTCATCCGCTCGACCCTCGACTTCGTCGAGACGGGGATGAAGGACATGGCCAAGATCTTCCGGGACGACCGATCGGTGAAGCACCGCACCGCCGGCGTCGGCGTCCTCTCCAAGGAGCAGGCGATCGAGCTGGGCGCGGTGGGGCCGATGGCCCGGGCCTCCGGCCTGGCCCAGGACGTCCGGAGCCTCGGCTACGCCGCCTACGGCGAGCTCGACTTCCAGCCGGTGGTGGAGACCTCCGGCGACTGCTGGGCCCGGGGGATGATCCGCGTCCGCGAGGTCTTCCAGTCGGCCAGCCTGATCCGCCAGGCGATCGAGAAGCTCCCCGAAGGCGAGATCGCGGTGAAGGCCCGCGGCGCGCCGAACGGCACCGCCATCTCCCGGGTCGAGCAGCCCCGCGGCGAGGTGATCTACTTCCTCTCCGGCAGCGGCGGAAAGCAGCTCGACCGCCTGCGGATCCGCACCCCCACCTTCGCCAACGTCCCGGCGCTGGTGGCGATGCTGCCCGGCGCGCGCTTCGCCGACGTGCCGGTGATCACCCTGACCATCGACCCGTGCATCAGCTGCACCGAACGGTAAGGGAGCGAGCCATGCTGAAGACGGTCCTCGGCAACCTGTTCTCCAAGCCCGCCACCCGGGCCTATCCGTTCGAGACCCGGGAGCCGTTCGCCGGCTCCCGGGGCGCGATCACCTTCGACGACGACAAGTGCTCCGCCTGCGCCGCCTGCTCGAAGAAGTGCCCGGCGGAGGCGATCCACGTCGACCGCGCGGCGAAGCGGCTCGTCTTCGAGCCCTTCCGCTGCATCGTCTGCGAGGCGTGCCGCGAGATCTGCACCAAGGACGCCATCGGCCTCGAGGCGGTCCACCGGAAGCCCGCCGCCGAGAAGCTGGTGGAGCACCACGAGTGCCGCGGCGAGACCAAGCCCGCCGCCAAGAAGCCGGTGGCGCCGGCCGTCGCCGCTCCTCCGCCGGCGGCGTAGCGCCACCGACGCCGGAAGCGACGCGGGGGTCCGGCCACGACGCCGGGCCCTCGCCCGTTCCTGGGGGCGGCTACGCCGCCTGATCCCCGAACAGCGCCTGGAACCGTCCGCCGGCCCGGAGCAGCTCCTCCGGCGTGCCCTCCTCCACCACCCGGCCACGGTCGAGGACCACCACCCGGTCGACGCCGCGCATCGACGCCAGCCGGTGGCTGATCACCACCCCGATCCGCTCGCCGCCCAGGGCCCGGGCAAAGGCGTCCTGGAGGAGCGCGTCGTTGGCCGCGTCGAGGGCACTGGTGGCCTCGTCGAGGATCAGCACCCGGGCGTCCCGGGCCAGCGCCCGGGCGATCCCGAGGCGCTGTCGCTCGCCGCCGGAGAGGTTGCCGCCCCGTTCCCCGAGGGGCGCGTCGAGGCCGCCGGGGCGCCGGGCGATCCACTCCATCGCGTGGGCCTCCTCCGCCGCCCGCACCAGCGCCGTCTCGGGGAGGTCGGCGCCACAGGCGAGGTTCCCGCGGACGGAGTCGGCGAAGACCGTCGAGTCCTGCGGCACGTAGCCGACGGCGCCGCGGATCGAGCGCAGCGTCCCCTCCCGGAGATCGACGCCGTCGAAGCGCACCGAACCCTCCGAAGGATCGAGGAAGCGGAGGAGCAGCGCGGCGACGGTGCTCTTCCCCGCCCCGCTCTCCCCGACCAGCGCCACCGTCTCCCCGGCCCGGAAGACGAGGCTCACCCGGTCGAGCACGGTGTTCTCGCCGTAGCGGACGGTGACCTCCTCGAGGCGGATTTCCCGGGGCTCCGGGAGATCGCGGGCGGAGGGAGCGTCGGCGATCGCGTAGGGGGCGTCGATCAGCTCGAAGACCCGGTTCGAGGCCGCTGCCAGGTGGCCCAGGTGCTGGCCCAGCTGCCCGACCGCCTTCATCGGCTGGTAGAGGAGGAGCGCCGCCGCGGCGAAGGAGATCACCGCCTCGGGCGGCATCCGGCCGGCGGCCACCGCGTGGCCGGCGTACCCGACCACCGCGGCCATCGCCGCCACCCCGAGGACCTCGATCGTCGGCGAGTAGGCCGCGCGCCAGAAGAGCGACCGCCGCATCACCCCGAGGAACCGCTCGCCGGCGTCGGAGAACCGCGCCTCCTCCCGCTCCACGGCGCCGTAGGCCTGGACGATCCGGTGGCCCTGGAGCATCTGCTCCGCGCGCCGCAAGAGCTCCGCCTGGCCGGCGAGTTGCTCCTTGCCGATCCCCCGGAGCCGGTCGGCGAACCGCTTCACCGGGACGATGGTGCCGGGGATGAGGACCAGCGCGCCGAGGAGGAGACGCGGGTCGATCGCCCAGCAGACGCCGACCAGCGCCAGCGCCTGGGCCAGGTCCCGGACCAGCGAGGTAACGATCGCCGACGACTCGCTCTCCACCGCCGCCACGTCGTTCGAGGCCCGGGAGACGAGATCGCCGGTGGCGTGGCTGACGTAGAAGGCGGGGTCCGCCCGGAGGAGCCGCCGGTAGAGCTGGGCCCGGAGGTCGCCGGCGGCGGCGGCCACCGCGCCGGGGAGGAGCGCGTTGGCGGCGGCGGAGGCGACGCTCTTGACC
>JAEZJH010000321.1 GCA_023436385.1 Pseudomonadota bacterium | reverse complement strand
CTCGCCTCGTCGCTCCAGGGCCTCGCCGACCGCGGCCTTCCCGCGGCCCTCACCGGCCCCGTCGCCCGCGGCGACGCCGAGGTGGTCGAGGCGCACCTCGAGGCCCTGGCCGGAACCCCGGCCCTCGATTCTTACCGGGCGCTCTCCCGCGGCGCCCTCTCGCTGGCCCGGGCCCAGGGGCACGCCGACGAGGAAGGGCTGGAGCGAATCGCCAAGCTCCTGGCCGAGCAGCGGCCGAGACCGAAGCCGAGCCGCGGCTGATCCGCCCGCGTCGCCGACTCCGGTCGGCAGCCCGCTACTCGACGCCGACGAACAGCTCGAAGGTGCCGCCGTAGGTGTTCCAGGAATCGACCACCACCAGGTAGTCGCCTGCCGGGACGTTTTCGAGCTCGAGCAGCGACGCCGAACCCGCCGGGCTGTCGTCCCCGCAGCCCAGCGCCGCTTCCGACGAGGTGGCCTCGGCGGGCAGCAGGTAGACCGCGGTGTCGAAGTCCGTCCAGGGGCTGACCGTGGTGAGCGTCAGCCGGGCCGCCGGCGAGGCGAGGCGGAGCTTGGCGATCGCGTCCGGGCGGCCGGTGGGGTCTCCGGCGGAACAATCGACGGGGACGTCGAAGACACTGGTGCCCTCAACCCGCCCGGCGAAGATCACGTTCCCCGCCGCCGGGTCCAGCAACGGCGCCGCCTTCAGCTCGTTGTCCCGATACCGATTGACCAGCTCGCACTTGTTTTCGCGGCCGACGATTCCCGGAGCGCAGACGGTCCCGCTCGCGCATTCGTCGAACCCGCGCGGATCGCAGCTCTGCCCCCGGTTCCGCTTGTTGGCCACCGCGGCCTTGGCGGTCTGGGTGGCGCCGACGTGCCCGACCGCGTCGGAGGCCGACGCGGACAGCTGGGGCACGAGTCGATCGAAGCCCTCGATCGGCTCGAGTTCCACGAAGAAGGCCCCGTCCCGGGCGTAGCCGACGAGCGAAAGGTCCAGGGAATCCCCGTCGACGAGATCGTCGCCGTCGAGATCCACCTGGATCGCCTCGCCCCGGGAGTTGAGGAAGCCGAGGCGGAGGCTCGCCAGATCGTCCTCGGGCTCCGTCCCCTCGATCAGGATGCGCGGCGAGGTGGAGGTCCGCACGTAGGCGAAGCGGGTGATCTCCGGGGCCCGCCCCTCCTGGCAGATAGGAGAATCGCCGTAGCAGCCCTTCCCGGTTTCGCAGCGATCGACCACGGCCGCGGGATCGCAGGACTCGCCCGGCGCCCGGATCGGCTGGGTGAGGATGGGAACGATTCGCTCCTCCGACATCAGGCCGTAGACATCCACCAGGCGGACGCCCACCGAAACCAGCGTCGGGGCCACCAGATAGAGGCGGTGGACGGTCGCGGTGGCGGTGAACGCCTCCTGGCCGGAGAGCGAGGCCGACGGCGTCGCGGAGAGGAGGCTCGAGTCCGGCTCGCCGTCGCCATCGAGGTCGACGACCGGCAGATCCGCGCCAGCGCCGTCGAGGAGGCGCAGGCGGATCGAGACCACGTCGCCATCGGGATCCGCGCCCGCGACCGACACCTGGAGGTCACGGCCGCTGCTGCCGACGACACGGGCCTCGGCGCTGGAGGCGACCGGCGGGACGGGCTCGACCGGGGTCCAGCCCGTTCCTCCCGTTCCGCCACCCGAGCCGCCGGAGCCACCGCCCCCGGAGCCACCGTCGCCGGAGCCGGTTCCCCCCGCGCCCTCGCTGCCTCCGCCACAGGCAGTGGCGAGCAGCACGGCGAGGATGATCGTGGTGTAGCGGGTCATCTCGTCTCCTGGGGCGAGGGCCGGCGCCCGCGGCGCCGGGAACAGCGGATCTGCGGGGAAAGCGGGACGGGCGACCGCAGTCGCCCGTCCCTCGGATGGGACTCCGGCCTGGCGCCTACAGCTCGCAGTTGACCGGAGGCGTCGTCACGTCAAGGGGATCCTGGAAGACGATGTCGCCCGATCCCTCGCCGCAGTCGATCTCGTCATCGTCTCCCTTGCCGTCGATGACGTCGTCGCCCTTGCCGCCGTTGAGGACGTCCTTGCCCGGACCGCCGGTGATGACGTTGTCGCGATCGTTGCCGGTGACGATGCAGACCGCTTCCTCGTCCAGTTCGTCGCCGTCGGGGCAGTTGAGGTTCTCGACGTCGTTCCAGATGTCGTCGCCCTCACCGGCGCCGTCCGTGGCCGCCTGCGTCGCGCTGCCGTCCATGGAGACGGCACCGGCCAGGGCGGTGTTCCGACCGGAGTAGTCGATGGTGTCGACGCCGTCCCCGCCCCGCATCGTGTCGGCGCCGAGGCCGCCGTCGATGACGTTGTCGGCCGCGGAGCCGATGATCTCGTCGTTTCCGGTACCGCCGATCACGTTCTCGATGGTGAGGCCGATGGTGTCGATGTGGCCGGCCAGGAGGCCGGTGCCGTCGAGATCGCCGCTCGAGGCCTTCCCGTCGAGAACCACCCGCACCCCCGCCGTGCAGGCGGAGCAATCGAAGGTGTCGATGTCCGCGCCGCCGTCGTAGAGGTCGCTCCCGTCGGCGTTGGCGGCGAGGAACCGGTCCTCCCCGGCCCCGCCGTACAGCTTGTCGCCGCCACCCATGCCGTCGAGGACGTCGTTGCCGGCATCGCCGTTGAGGATGTCGTCGCCGGCTCCGCCGGTGAGCGTGTCGTCGCCGGCCCCACCGGTCAGCGTGGTCCCGGTGGCCCCCGCGGTCATCGTGTCGTCCCCGCTGGTGCCGATCACCACCTTGATCGAGTCCTGGATGTCGTCGCCCTCGTCCGTGGCGCCGTCGTCCGCGCCGGCGCCGACGGTGACGGTGACCGGAGCCGGGCTCTCGTTCGCCCAGGTGCGGTTGGCGTAGGTGACCGTGTCGCCGGCGTCGCCGGCTACGCCGAACTCGCCACCGTGGAACTCGTCGGCGCCGTTGGGCTCCGTGCCCTCGTCGAAGAGGTCGTTCCCCGGGCCGCCGAAGAGCTGGTCCTTCCCCAGCCCGCCGACGAGGGTATCGGCACCCTCGTTGCCGTAGAGGACGTCGTCGAACTCGCCCGCGGCAGCGCCGGTCGCCGCGCCGCCGGTCAGCTTGTCGTCCCCGGCGCCGCCGTAGACGATGACGGGAGTCGTCGAGGCCAGAACGCCGGTGCCGTACTCCTTGGCCGCGGCCCCCGTGTTCGAGGCGGTGAAGACGTCGTTGCCGTCGCCCAGCGAGAAGATGAACGGAGGGGTCGCGCCCTTGACGGTGATGTCGGCGAACGCGTCGGTATCGAAGGCGATCGCCGGAACGCCGTCCTTCTCGCCGAGGACGATCTGGTCGGCCGTCTTCTTGCCACGGAGCCGGAAGCTACCGTTG
>JAEZJH010000187.1 GCA_023436385.1 Pseudomonadota bacterium | reverse complement strand
GAGCCCGGCGCCGCGGCGTGGACCGGCAGGGCCCGGTGCGGCACGTCGTACCGCTTCGTCCCCGGGCCGTCGCCCCGGCCGGCCACCACCACCCGGCAGCGGGTCCAGAGCACCTCGAGGGCCATCGAGGTCGCCTTGGGCGTCCCCTTCCAGCCGTCCCAGTCGAGCGGTTCGACCCGCCCGTGATCGGCCAGCTCCCCGGGGGTCACCGGGCCCCGCTCCTCCACCTCGGCGAGGACCTTCTCCAGCACCGCGGGCGGCAGCCGCTCGAGCCGCTCCCCCAGCCGCCACCACGGCGTCTGGGCCGCCTGGTCCCGGTAGTGGGGAAAGGCCGTGGCCGGGAGGAGACACCGCTCCTTCGCGAAGTGCTCGAACGCCTGTCCCGGATACAGGTGCCGATAGACGTCGGCCCTGGCGATCCCGTTCACCCGCGCCAGCGCCACCAGGTCGGCGGTGGGGCCCAAAGGGTCGAGGGGATCGAGCTGGATGCAGCGGAGCCGCTCCAGCACCGCGCGCACGCCCGCCGCGCCCCGGGCCCGCTCGAACCGGGCCAGGCCGAGCTGGCCGACGAGATAGGCGCGGGCCTCCTCGCGGGAGAGGGTCGCGGGCGGCGGGGAGGTGGCGATGGTCATCGGTCTGAAAACCCTCCGGTCGCCGATGGTAGTCCCGAAGCGGTGGCGCCACCGGTTCCCCGAACCTGCGTCGGAGATTCCGAAGCAGCTGTACCCGGAGCGCGATCCTGCCCCGTCCCCGACCACTCCGCGAAACAAGGCCGTGACGCGTCAGGATTCTGACGGTGTTCTCGCGATCTCCGCCGATCCGATCGACGTCCGAACGTGCTACTTCGGATGGGAGAATCTGCACTGTCCCGGCCCTTCACGGGGAAACAGAGCCGGGACGAATTGTTCCCGATTCCAGCACGCGAACTGTGTCTCCGTGTTTCGGGCGCGTATACTGAAATTCGAGAGCCGGCAGACAGGCCGATCCACGGGTGCCGCCATGTTCCAGACCATCAAGGCCAAACTCCTCGCGCCGGTGATCGGCCTCAACCTCGCCCTCGCCGTGGTCGGCTGGTTGGGTTACCGGTCCACCGCCCGCACCACGGAGTCCGTCACCGCGCTCGGCAACTGGATCGTCCCGGCGATCGACGCCATGGGCTACATGGACGAGGCGCTCACCGACATGTCTCTGCAGACGAGACGGGCGCTGGATGGGGCCAAGGCGGACGATCCCGCGATGGTCGAGACCGCCGCGAACGCCTTCGACGCGGCGCGGAAGCGCTTCGAGGAGAACCGCTCCCGGTACGAGGCGGTCCTGAAGAGCGACGAGGGGAAGCGAGCCTACGAGACCTTCCGCGCCGCGTATGCAGCCTGGGAGCCGGAAAACCAGACGATGTGGCGGTTGCTCCGCCGCGGTGACGTCGACGCCGCCGACGCCCACGAGAAGGGGGAGCTGGCCCCGAAGGCCATGGCCGTCGACCAGGCCGTGGACGGCCTCAATGCCGCCGCCTCCACCGTGGCCGCCCGGGTCACCAAGGAGAGCCAGGAGGCGGGCGCCCGGACCAGCGGCACGTTGTTGGTCCTGGTCCTCCTCGCCATCGGCGCCGGCGCCGTCGTCGGCGTGCTCCTCGTCAACGCGATCACCCGCCCGATCGGCCGGATCGCCGAGGTCGCCCGGGCGATCGCTCGGGGCGACGTCGGCCAGGAGATCGAGTACCACTCGGCCGACGAGGTGGGCCAGCTCGCCGACTCCTTCCGCGAGACGATCGGATACATCCGGAGCACCGCGGCCGCCGCCGATGCCATCGCCAAGGGCAATCTCGAACACACCGTCACCCCCCGCTCCGATCGCGACGTCCTCTCCCGGTCGTTCCTGAACGCGATCGCCGCGCTCCGGGGCCTGCTCGCCGAGAACCAGCAGCTCATCGAGGCCGTCCAGGACGGCCGGATGAGCGTCCGGGCCCGGGCGGACGGCTTCGAGGGCGCCTACCGCCAGCTGATCGGCGGCATGAACGGCATGCTCGACACCATCGCCCGGCCCATCGGCGAGACCGTCCGGTGCTTCGAGGAGTTGGCCGCCCAGAACCTCACGGTGCGGATGGAGGGCGAGTACCGCAACGACTTCGCCAAGCTCCAGGAGCTGATCAATACCTCGACCTCCGCCCTCCGCGACTCGATGACCCAGGTGGCGATGACGGCCGAACAGGTCTCCGCCGCCGCCGAGCAGATCGCCTCCGGCTCCCAGTCGATCGCCCGGGGCGCCGCCGAGCAGGCCGCCGCCATCGAGGAGACCTCCGCCTCCCTGGAGGAGATGTCGGCGATGACCAAGCAGAACGCCGCCTCCGCCCAGGAGGCCAACGTCCTCGCCGGGACCGCCCGCGGCGCCTCCGAGAGCGGCGTCGGCGCGATGGACCAGCTGGCCAAGTCGATGACCCGGATCCTCTCCTCCGCCGAGGGCACCGCCGCGATCATCCGGGACATCAACGACATCGCCTTCCAAACCAACCTCCTCGCCCTCAACGCCGCCGTCGAGGCCGCCCGGGCCGGTGAAGCCGGCCGCGGTTTCGCCGTGGTCGCCGAGGAGGTCCGCACCCTCGCCATCCGCTCCAAGGAGGCCGCGAAGAAGACCGAACTCCTGATCCAGGAGTCGGTGAGCCTCTCCCGCGACGGCGAGACCGTCACCCAGCAGGTGGGCGAGCACCTCGACCAGATCGTCGACTCCGTCCGCAAGGTCACCGACCTCGTCGCGGAGATCGCCCAGGCCTCGGTCGAACAGAGCCGCGGCATCGATCAGGTGAACAAGGCCGTGGCGCAGATGGAGCAGGTCACCCAGCAGAACTCCGCCAATTCCGAGGAGTCGGCCTCCGCCGCCGAGGAGCTGTCGAGCCAGGCCGAGGAGCTGGCCGCGATGGTGGCCCGCTTCCGCCTCGCCCATGGGAGCCGGGCCCGCGTCTCCCGTTCCCCGGCCAAACCCGCCGTCCTCCCGACGCCGGCCAAGGCCAAGAAGCCTGCCGCCCTCCCGGCCCCGACGAAGAGCGGCGCCGTCCGCGGCAGCGGTGCCGCCGGCGGCAAGGTCGCCCCGGAGTCGGTGATCCCCTTCGACGACGACCCCGTCCTCGCCGAGTTCTAAATGCGGCCGACCGCAACCATGGCTTGGCTCACACATTACACCCAAGCGTGTGGAGCGCCGCGTCCTCCCCCGGGGCGCCGGCCGATGAGCAGGCCATCCTCCGCACCGCCGCGCCACCCCGGCGGTGCAGCCGCACCCCTACGGCCCGGCGGTAATCGGGCGCCCGAACCACCGTCGGCCGGAATCGCTCCGGCCTCGCAGGTATTGCATGTTTGACTCGATCAAGACCAAGCTCCTCGCCCTCGTCGCCGTCCTCGGCATGGGGATCGCCGCGATCGGCTGGCTGGGCTACCAGGACACCTCGGCCGCCACCGCCGACGTCGGGATGCTGTCCAGCAAGGTCGTCCCCGCCGTCGCCGCCCTGGGCCGCGTGGATGAATCGGTCACCAGGATGCTCCTCGAGACCCGCCGCGGCCTCTATTACGCCCAGGTGAACGACGACGCCGGCCTCCGCACCGCCCGCCAGGGCTTCGAGGTGGCCTACCGGCGTTTCGACGAGTCCCTCTCCAGCTTCGCGAGCCACCTCGACGGTCAGGAGAGCCGGGCCGCCCTCGAGCGCTTCCAGAGCGCCCGCGTCGCGTGGAAGGAGGAGTTCGAGGGGGTCTGGGACCGCCTGCTCCGCCACGACGTCGAGGCGGCCGATGCCCACACCCGGACCCGTCTCGATCCCCGGACCCGCGAGGTACGGGAACGGATGGACGCCCTCGTCGAATCGACCACCCGGTACGCCGAGGGGGTGGCCGACGCGAGCCGGGAACGGGGCGAGGAGGCCGCCCGCGTCCTCGCCATCCTCTGCCTGCTCGCCCTCACCGGCACGCTCGTCGCCGGCGCCGCGGTGGTGCTCAAGATCACCCGGCCCCTGGGGAAGATCACCGACGCGGCGCGGGCGATCGCCCGGGGCGAGGTGGACCAGGAGATCGAGTACCGCGCGAACGACGAGATCGGCCAGCTCGCCCAGGCGTTCCGCGACACCATCGAGTACCTCCGCGGCATCGCCGCCGCCGCCGACGCCATGGCCAAGGGCGACCTCGACCACCCGATCGTTCCCCGCTCGGAGAGCGACCTCCTCTCCCGCTCCTTCCAGCACGCCGCCGGCGCGCTCCGGGGACTGATCGAGGAGAGCCGGCGCCTGATCGCCTCGGTCGAGGACGGCCACGCCAGCGCCCGGGCCGACGCCTCGCGCTTCCGGGGCGGCTACGCCGACCTGGTCAAGGGCATGAACGGGATGCTCGAGGCCATCGGCCGTCCCGTCGTCGAGGTGATGCGGGTGATGGGCCGGCTCGCGGAACGGGACCTCACCGCCCGCTTCACCCTCGAGGTCCGAAACGACTTCCTGGAGCTGAAGAACACCACCAACGCCCTGGCCGGGAGCCTGCACGATTCGCTGGCGCAGGTCGCCGTCGCGGCGCAGCAGGTCTCCGCCGCCGCCGAGCAGATCGCCTCGGGCGCCCAGTCCCTCGCCTCGGGCGCCGCCGAGCAGGCCGCCGCCCTGCAGGAGACCTCGTCCGCCCTCGAGGAGATGGCGGCGATGACCCACCAGAACGCTGCCTCCGCCCGGGAGGCCGATGCCCTGGCCGGCACCACCCGCACCGCCTCCGAGAGCGGCATGGACGCGATGGCCCGGATGGCGGAGTCGATGACCCGGATCCGTTCGTCCGCCGAGGGCACCGCGGCGATCATCCGGGACATCAACGACATCGCCTTCCAGACCAACCTCCTCGCCCTGAACGCCGCCGTCGAGGCCGCCCGGGCCGGCGAGGCCGGCCGCGGCTTTGCGGTGGTCGCCGAGGAGGTCCGCTCCCTCGCCGCCCGGTCGAAGGACGCCGCCCGGAAGACGGAGCTGCTCCTCCAGGAGTCGGTGGAACTCGCCCGGGGCGGCGAGGATGCCTCCCGGCAGGTCCACGCCCGGTTCGAGAAGATCGTCGAGGACGTCCGCCAGGTGAACGGCCTCATCACCGAGATCTCCCGGGCCTCGACCGAACAGAGCCGCGGCATCGACCAGGTGAACGGGGCGGTGGTGCAGATGGACCGGGTCACCCAGCGGAACTCCGCCCACTCCGAGGAGTCGGCCTCCGCCGCCGAGGAGCTGTCGAGCCAGGCGGAGGAGTTGGCGCACCTGGTGGCCCGCTTCCGCCTCTCCGACGACCGGCCCCGGGTCCTCGAAGCGCGCGGCAAGCGGGGTGGAAAGCTGACGGCCCTGCCGGCCCCCTCGCGGGGATCCGCCCCGGAGGCCGGGCCCGACCACGACCCCGCCTGCGCCGAGTTCTAGGCGGCGATCCGGGCGCCCTCTCCCCGGGGGCGCCCGCGCTTGCTTCCCGCCGGGACCGGGTGCTACCTACCCGGCCCTCAAGGCCTGCGCGAAGGGCCTGGATCTTGTCGGCTCCGCCCTTCGGGCTCCGCGGTGCGAGCCCGCCCCCAGCAGGGGAGTCGTGGACGGG
>JAEZJH010000172.1 GCA_023436385.1 Pseudomonadota bacterium | reverse complement strand
CGCCCTGGATCTTGTCGATCAGGGTCTTCGCCTCCTCCTCCGTGAGCGCCTGGATCTCGCGGTGCTCAGGTCGGATGCCCTCGACCTCAATGGCGACGTTTCGCGCGACCTTGTGCTGCTTGACCGCGCTCTTCAGCGCCATCTTCAAGAGGACGTGGACCATCTGAACGCGCCGGCGCGAAAGCCCCTTGCCCTCCTTCTTGTCGAGGAGGAGCACGAGCAGGTGCTGAATGTGATCCGCAGTCAGATGCGCGAGCGGCACGGACCCGATCACCGGCTCGACGTGGATCTTCACGAGCGTGGAGTAGCTCGCGTACGTCGTGGGCTTGACCCGCTGCTTCGTCCAGGCGAGCCACGCGTCGAGGTGGGCCTTCAGCGTCACCTTTTCGTTCGGCAAGGGGATCCCGCGATCGTGATCCACCTTGGCCGCGTCGAGCTTCTTCCGGACCTCAGCGCGGGTCGCGCCGTAGAACGGCTTCCGCTTCCGCTTCCCACCAACGATGCCCACTTCGACGACGCCGACCCACCGGCCGTCCCGCCTCTTGTAGATGCTGCCGTCCCTCGACCCCCGTCGCTTCTTTCCCATTCGAGCCAGAGCAGGGCTCCGCCCCCAAGGCGTCCCCGCGCCCTCCGTTTCACGAATTGAATTGCTTGGTAGCAGTCGCCCGCGCTCCGGCATTCGAGCGCTCGAACCAGTTCCAACGGTACCAGACGCCCCTGACATCGAGCGTTCGGCTCCCGGTCAGCTGACCCTGATCGCGCCGCCCCTGGTCTTGGCAAGGATCCACGCGGTCAAACCGGCCTTCGGGATGCGCGTGGACCTCGGGCCGAGCCGAACCGACGGGAGCTCGCCCGCCGCGATCATCTCGTAGATCTTGCTCCGGCTGATCCCGGTCACCTTCGCGACCTCCTCGACCCGCAACAGCACCCTCTCCACCGCCGCCTCCGTACTGCCCTCGTTCTGCCGGCCGATCCCGGTTGCCCCGGCGCCCTCCTCGATCCGCAACTGCATGTGCTCCACACCCGCCTCCACGATTCGTTGAAGCAATAGGTCCCGAGGCGGCGCCGACGAGAGCCCTTTCGAGCCCCCGCCGGCGCCGGTGCCTTGCGACACGCGGACCGCGCTTCTTGAACGACCCCTACGACGCCTAGGAGGAGAAAGCCCACTCCCTCCAGTCACCGTCATTGGGATCACCGCTATCCAGCAGCCCATCCGTAAGGACAGCTGCCTGACCGGCTCGACGGCCCTTCGGCCGTTCGGCGGTCGTCCTCGGAATCAAATCTCGCAGGCGCGGGAGCTCGGGCAGCTCGACGCCGGGGAGGTGCTCGGCAAGAAACTCTGCAATCTGGATGTCGGCGTCCCCGAAGGCAGGCCAGTCCGCGCCGTCCTTGAAGAAGGCGGCCCAGCCCCGCATCGCCGCGATCGCGTCCTTCACGGCACCGGCCTTGACGCACTCCAGGACCTGCCCCGCGATGCGCTCCTGGTTCTCCGGCGACGGGATCGGGTAGCAGGCGACCCAGGCCCAGCCAAGGAAGCGAAGGTCCTCGATGCCACCGGGCGGAGATCCGGGGCCGTCGTCGGGATCGCACCACAGCGTCATCGTCTTCTGGGGGTGGAGCGACATCCCGAGCGATCCGAGCCGGCCCTTCAGGATGTCCTCGGCGGCAACGACCCCGTCCCGATCACGGACGAAGACGAGCGCGTCGTCGAACCACACGATCACGTGATCGGCCACGTTCATCAGGGCGGGCACGACCCGGATCCCGATCAGCGCCGCGAGCGCCAGGGGGGCGAACGCGATCCCGGCGCCGAGCCCGGAAACCCGTTCGCCCTGCTCCGCATAGAACTTTTCGAAGAGGTCGATGATGTCGCCGCGCCCCGTCAGGCCGCGAAGGACATCGAGCGCCACCGCAGGGCGCGCGCTCGGGAAGGCACGCTGCACGTCCACCTTGAGCACGTGCCACGGCCCGTTCTCCAGGATCGCAGTCGCCTCCTTGATGGCGCCGGCGACCGAGGCTCCGGGGCGGCCCCCGAGAACGGAGCCGGGAAGAGCGTCCCAGGCGTCGGCCACCGCGAGCGCACCCGCGCGGAGGACCATGCGGTCCTGGACGGTCGGGACGAAAATCTCCCGGACCTTTCCCTTGCCGGCAGGGATCTTCATCGAGATGACCGGCTTGAAGTGGTAGGCGCCCTCCTCCAGGTGCCGGAGGGCGGTCCTGACGATCGCTTCGCACCGGGCCCGCGCCAGCCGCTCCGAGACCCCGGGTCCAGGGCGAAGCTCGCGGGGCTTGACCCCGTCGATACCGGCGGCGTTCCCCCGGATGACGTGCGCGAGCGCGTCGCGGAGTTCCTGGGGCGAAAAGGAGGAGGAGGCCATATCGAGATCCGATCTTTGCGACGAACGAGTCGGACCATAGCGCTTTCGCTCAGGAAGAGCAAGGCGGAGTGATTCGCAACCGCCCGCGATCCTTGGGGAAACCGGGACTTATCATGTTCACTTACCCATCTAAGTTATTGACAACGTTAGGGTGGCCATATCAGAATGGCGATAGTCAAGAAACGAGTTCGGGTCAGGGAAGATATTGGTCGGACCCGGATCTCGGCTTCCGACACCGCTCTTGCGCAGACACGGTATGTCCGGGGGGGGGAGGGGGGCATGTCCGGCGCTCCGCTTCGGCGGCGGGGGCCATTCGGCGGGGAGGCCAAGGGGCCTCTCCTGACCGAGAAGGCGGCGTCGGCGTGTTCGACGTCTTTAACGACGAGCAGCTACGGGACCTCGTCCTCGACCGCGTGGAGCAGCTCGGAGACCCGGGACGCCGGCAGCTGTCGAAGGAGGTCGAAGACCTTCTCGCGGGGGGAGCTGCCGCACACGAGATCGGCGACCGTCACGCCGAGGGGAGCCGCGACGCGCGCGAGGGTCAGGAGGGTCGGGTTTACGAGGCCCCGCTCAAGCTCGGACACGAACCCACGGCCGAGGCCGGTCTCTTCGACGAATGCATCGAATGAGAAGTCGCGCTGCTCGCGAAACGAGCGAATGCGCTTCCCGACCCTGGCGGCGAGCGGATCTGGAGCGGTGCGATGTCCACGAGCTCGCCGGGGCTTCACTCGTTGACCGTACCGACGGGCCCGCTACGATGGGTTCGAGTTCTCGAAGAATGGATCGCATGGTTCCGAAGGTCGCGTCCGTGGTCAGCGTGGTGCTCGTTGCCTTCTGCGGCTGTACGTGTGGAGAGGCCGAACCGCCTCGAACGGTGGAGCAGGCGTCAGGGGAGGCGCCTCCGCCCGCCCGACCCGTTCCCGTGAGCTGGGAGGACCGCGCACGCGACTACTGGAAGATCGACGGGCTCGTCGTTCTGCCCAGGGGCGCGGACCTCGAAAAGCACTTCTGGCCGCTGTTCGACAGCCTCACCGAAGAGCGGATCGACGCGGAGTTCGCTGCGATCATGAAGGAGAAGCCGGCGACCGGTCTCGAAGAAGCGTCGGAGCTGCGAGCCCGGCGGTGGCGAGAGCAGGACGCCGAGATCGCCAAGGTGAAGGAGAAGGCTTTCCTCTTCAGGGACTCGATCATCCTCGGCGCTTACGACCAGGCGAAGGGGGAGTTCAAGATCTACCTGCACAACGACCTCCTCTCCCTCATTCACCGATGGGAACTGGCCTTCGACCGAAAGCCCGTGGTCGATCGCAACGTGGAAGAGACGACCGACAGGTGGGATCGGCCGGTCGAGAAGTACGACTACTACTTCGTCGGGAAGGGCAAGCCTCCGGCGATGGCGATCCCGATCCCTGCCGGCCAGGCCGATGCCTTCGAGAAGAGGTTCGGGCACGACGGGGCAGCGCAACTCGACCTAGAGGTGGTCTTCCGGGTCACGGACGCATTTGAGCCAGGCGACCTGCCGCTGTGGGGGGGCAAGGCCCTACGCGATCCGAGCAACCCGTTGCGCGGGGTCAAGGCTGATGGGCCGGGTCGGGCGCTGGTCGCCAAGGTGCAGGGTTGGCGCGTCCTCGATCCCGACGGAATCGCGCTCGCAAAGAGTGAACGAGGTGGCGCAGTCGCGAGCGGCGCACACTAGCTCGGGGCACTTCGCCCGGGCCCGCCTCGTTCCAGAATGCGATGGGGGACCATGCCTCTGGAGTTCTGGAAGGTGTACCGAGTGATGGGCCCGGGCTCTCCGGGCAGCGACTTGTTCGCGATGGGCGTGATCGAGACCGAGCTCGACGATGGCCGGCCGGGTTTCGCGTTTCTCGTGCCGGGCTGGGGCTTCGACCCCGTCGCGATCGCAGGCAGGATCGTTCGGGACCTGGGCGACGAGATTCACGTCGTGGACGACCTGGAGCTCGATGACGAAGGCCGACCGATTCGGCACGTCCTTCGCGTCCTCGGGCACCAGGACATCGTCGAGCTGAAGGACGACATCGGAGGAGCGGCCGGGCTGCTCCGGAAGGTCCACAGCGACGCCGGGGTTCAGCGCTGGTACGTCACCAAGTTCTTCGTACCGGTTCTTTCCGGGTGGTTGGAGCGCCAGGGACGGCTGGCGACACGGGACGCCGGCTTGTCGATGGGACCGATCCACTAGGCCCGAAGTTTGTTCACTACCGTTCGCCAGGGGCTAAGATGCCGGGCCATCCAGCCTAGGGGGTGGTCCTCATGCCCGTTCGAACCAAGCGCAAGGCGGCAGTCGAACCCGTCCCGACCTTGCGGGACTACGTGGAGGCGTTCTGCGACGCCGACCCCTCGTCCCGTGGCGACGTAGTCCGGCTGTCAGGGCTCCTTGCTAAGGTCGTTGGTGGCGAACTCGCGAAGGCGCTCCCGGGCTACATCGTCCGGGTCGGGCACCGGAAGTACGGGGGAGTAATTCGGCGGCACCACCTGGACATCTTCGTTTCGACGGATGACCTCGGGCTCCAGGTTGGAATCGACGTAAAGGGCCTAAATTCGCGGGAAAGCGTGGGCAAGAATTGGCCCAACAGAGTCGGGGACCTTCACGAGATGTCGGCCAACCATCACGACAAGTTCCCGTACGCCGTGATGGGCGGCGTCCTCGCGATCCCGCACGGCGTGAGGGCCGAGCAGCTCGCCAACATCGAGCGGTCGATGGAGCGGCTCGGGGGGCGTCGAGTTCCGGCCGATCCGAAGGACCAGATGGAGTCTCTGGCGCTCCTGGTGATCGACAAGGACAAGCGCCAGGTGGTCCCGGACGTCCCGGCCCCCGACAGCCCGCTTCGCTACGAGAAGTTCGTCCCAACCGTCGTCGAGCGCCTCTTGGAGCGCAGGCACTAGGGGAGGTTGCGTGGCACCGCGAAATGGACCCTCCACAGATCGGCTAACCGGCGCGGAGCGGCGAGCCCTGGGAGCTTGGTACACCCCCGAGGCGCTCGCCTCGTTCGCGGTGGCGTGGGCGGTCCAGGGTAAGGACGATCGCGTTCTCGACCCGGGGTGCGGCGACGCCGTGTTCTTGGTCGAGGGAGCTCGCCGTCTCGCTGCGCTCGGGCGCGAATGCCTCGACGGTCACCTCTCGGGGATCGACCTCAACCGAGACGCGCTCGGTGTTGCTGAGCAGGCCCTCGCGGCGGTCGGGGCCGCGAACGCCAACCTGACTCACAGCAGCTTCTTCGAGGTGCAGGCCGCGCCCTTCTTTGACGCGGTCGTTGGGAACCCGCCGTACGTGCGGTACCAGCTCTTCCGCGAGGAGAACCGCGCCGCCGGCCTGTCCGCTGCGGCCCGTGGCGGCGTTATCCTCCCGCAGCTCGCGAGCGCCTGGGCGCCCTACGTCATCCACGCGACCCGGTTCCTCAAGCCCGGTGGGCGCTTCGCAATGGTCCTGCCCGGCGAGCTACTTCACGTCGGGTACGCGGCGGCGGTACGCGACTTTCTCCTCCGCTCGTTCAAGGACCTCGTCCTCGTCGCGTTCGAGGACAAGGTCTTCCCCGGGGCCTTGGAGGAGGTGGTGCTTGTCCTCGGGGAGTATGGGGGGACGACGAACGAGCTCCGGGTCCTGCGGCTGAAGTCGCTCGACGATCTAGCGCCCGGCCCCGAAACGCTGCTCGCGAAGGCGCACGCGCGACCGATCGGCGCCGGGGAGCGCTGGCTGACGGCCCTCCTTCAGGAAGATGATGTCCGCCGAGCGCGCGCGGTCGTCGAGCGGGCGGGGTTCCAGCCCCTCAGCTCCTACGGCCGCGTGGACATCGGGGTCGTGACCGGGGCGAACGACTTCTTCGTGATCACCGACGAGCAGGCGGTGGCGAGGAGCCTTCCGAGAAGGGTCCTGGTTCCGGCGGTTTCTCGCGCCGTCCACGTCCAAGGGACAAGGTTCACGACCCGCGATTGGAAGGGTCTGGCAGCTTCCGGCGACCCCGCGTTCCTCGTGGTCGTCGATGAACCGGACGCTCGCGGAGCCGTCGAAGTGTACCTCGCGGAAGGCGTCGCTGCCGGGCTGCCGGCCCGCTACAAGTGCAAGACGCGCGAACCGTGGTACCGGGTCCCCTACGTCCGGACCCCGGACCTCTTCCTCACGTACATGTCGAACATCGCCCCCAGGCTCGTTGCCAACGAGGCCCGGGTGACGAGCACGAACACCGTCCATGGAGTTTTCGTTACCGATCCCGTGATCGCGGATGTCCTGGCGGTCGCGTTCCTGAACTCGGCCACCTTGCTGAGCGCGGAGATCGAGGGGAGGAGCTACGGCGGCGGCGTCCTGAAGCTCGAACCTCGCGAGGCGATGAAGGTCCTGCTTCCCAAGATGACGCCCGCCCTCGCTCGCCGCCTGCGGGAGCTTCGCGGCGAGATCGACGCCCTTGTTCGCGAGGGCAGGCTCGACGAAGCCTCAGCGAAGGTCGATGCCGTGGTGCTGGGCAAGCGCGTCAGGCGGTCGGAGATCGAGGTCGTCCGGGCGGCACTCGCATCGCTACGGGCTCGGCGGCTAGCACGGGGTCGGACCGCCAGCTAGGAACCCGGCGGAGGGGCTTTGGACCAGCACTGGGTTTGTCTCAGGGAGAGCCCTCGCCTTTCCGCTCCGGGACGTGTCCGCCTGGGAAGTTCTTACGCGTTCGAAGTAACGGAGGGCGAGGCCGTCGAGTTGGCCAAGGCTATCCGGAAGCGAAACCCGTTCTCGCGGGTCGGGCTTCGGCACTGCACTTACGCGTCGAAGGTCGAGGCACTCCCGGGCCGAACAATCGTGCGCTTCGAGGCCGTTGCCGGAAGCAGGTGGGAGGGGGATCTCGACCGCGTCGTTCAGGGTGCCGATCACTTGGAGAGGCTGCTCTTCCTCGTGGCGAGCCGCCGCTTGAGTCGGCTCCAGTTGCTTCGCCGTTTGGGCCTGGGTCAGCATCGCGAGCGACGCACGACAGTTCTGATTGGCAATTGGTCGATGCGGACTCCGCGCGACGATGTTACGAGCCCTCGGCCGGTCGTAATCGACCGCGCCACATTGACCGCAATCAAGGCCCTGAAGGTGGAAAGCGTTGCCCAGACCGTCGCGAAGGCCGGTTCACCGATGGCCAATGCGCTGGGCCTCGCGCTGCGATTTCTCGATTTCGCACGAACCGAGGAGGTTGCGGAGGTTGCGCTTGTGCAACTCGCGATCGGGTTCGAATCAATCATGACGAGGAAGAGGTCGGACAATCGAACGGATCTGGGGCGAAGGCTCGGTCGGCTCGTCGCGCCGAAAGCCGACCGCCAAGCCGAAGTCTCCGCCTGGTATGAGTCCTTCTACGCGGCTCGAAATGCGATCGCTCACGGGCGTGACGTTCGGGACATCCGCCCGGCGCTTCTGCGAGCGATCGATGATGGGGCGAAAGTTCTCCTCGTCGCTTGCGCACTCCTGGCGTCGGAGGTCGAGCTCGTCCCGGACCACGCGGCGCTTGGGGATGCGGAGGTTCGGTGGGCGACCGCCGTCCCAGGGGCGCACGTCGCTCGCTATCTCCCGCGACAGCTCGTCCCCCTTCCTTCTCTCGGTTGACGCCGGCCACGTCACCGACAGCCAAAGTGACAGCCGACTGGATGGACAGGGTCGGACGCTGGTGGAGCTGCTGGAGCTCGAAGGGTCCGAGACCCGCAGTTGCTGGACGCCTTCGGACTCGGGCGGAATCCATGGACAAATCGTTACCGAACTGAAAATCCCCGTGTCGGTGGTTCGACTCCGCCCCTGGGCACCAAGAGTACGCAGCTAGAATCGGCATCTGAGAGGGCTCGCTTCGGCGGGCCCTTTCTCTTTCCGCTCTCCGTCCGCCCGGGACCCTCCGGGTCGGGCAGCGTTTCTCCCCTACCGTAGGCTCCCGATCGGCTTCCCCGTTTCCGCAGCAACCGGGCCCCCTCGCCGCGTGGGGGAACGTGAGCCCGGGGCGTCGGTCGCCGTGTCGGCGAACGGGCGGTCCACCCCAGGGCACGCAGGCCGGCATCCCTCCCGGGAAACCTGCCGGGCGCTTGGTGTGCAGCGGTTGCGCTGCCTACCTGAGCGACGGTGCTGGCGAGCGTGCGATCGTCGGCGCGCCTGGAGGGGGAATGCGCTTGGGTGTACCGGGAGCTGAGTCGTGAAGGGAACGCCCGTCGCGTTTCCGGTGATTGACGATTCTCACGGCCTTTCACCCCCTCGCGTAGGTTCTTCTCACCGGCTTTCACCCCCTTGAGCCCGGGATTCTCAGGGGCTTGCACCCCTCCGCGATCCCAGGGTTTCTCAGGGGCATTCACC
>JAEZJH010000139.1 GCA_023436385.1 Pseudomonadota bacterium | reverse complement strand
GACTTGGACTTGAAGTGGGCGCAGAAGACGATCGCCTCCGTCCCGTCGACGTCGAGGTGCACCTCGAGGAACTCCCGGGCGAAGCTGGTGGAGCTGCCGTCGGGACGGGTGAGGGTCCGATTGCGGTGGCGCCGGACCAGGGTCACCGGATCCCGGGCGAGGAAGGCCACGTCCACCGAGGCGGCGTAGCCGCTCTCGCCCATCACCCTCGACACGAACTCCGGCAGCCGCGCTGACAGGGCGTCGAAGGCGCGCTGGTTCTCGACCTCCTCGAGGCAGATGGCGTCGGGGGCGAGCCGCCGGATCGCGGCGGCGAGGGTGTCGCCCTTGGCCTCGAACTCGGCCTGGGTCGGAACCTCCTCGTAGTCCCCGGGCCCGCACTCTCCGGAGTCGCAGACGGTGTCGAAGAAGCGGCGAACGTTATAGGCGGCGACGGCCAGCCGGTCGCGGACCTCGTCGCCGCCCGTTCCGCCCTCGCCCCCGGAGCCGCCGGGTCCGTTCCAGCCGCCGCCGGAGTAGCCGCCGTCGCCGCCCAGGGGCTCGGTGGAGGACGGGCCGCAGGCGGCGAGCAGGCAGACGACGACGAGGAGAGCGCGACGCATCGCCCGGAGAATCGCCGATCCTCCCGCGGCTGGGAAGGGGCCGGCCGTACGGCCGCGGGGCGGCGGAGAGGAGCGGCCGCCGATCAGCCGGCGGCCGGACCCTCGACCTCCGGAGGCTCGACGTTCGGAGCCGCCGGCTCGTTCAGCTTGGCGTGGAGGTGGACCGGCCGCGCGTGGACCTTCCGGAAGCGCATGTTGAGCAGCTCGACCCCCAGGGCGAAGGCCATCGAGAAGTAGATGTAGCCCTTGGGCAGGTGCTGCCCGAAGCCCTCGGCCAGGAGCATCACGCCGATGAGGAGGAGGAACGAGAGGGCGAGGAGCTTCACCGAGGGGTGCCGGTCGACGAAGTCGCCGATCGCCTTGGCAAACACCAGCATCACGCCCACGGCGAGGATCATCGCGGTGACCATCACCCAGAGCTCCCGGGCCATGCCCACGGCGGTGATCACCGAGTCGAGGGAGAAGACGATGTCGAGGGCGAGGATCTGCACGAAGATCGCGGCGACGTTGGGCGCCCGCACCGCCCGGCCCACCTCGGGCTCCGGCCCCTCGAGCTTGTCCCACATCTCGTGGGCGCTCTTGCCGATCAGGAAGAGGCCGCCGACGAGGAGCACCAGGTCCCGCCCGGAGAACGGGTGGTCGAACACGGAGAAGAGCGGGCGGGTCAGGCCCATCAGCCAGGTGAGGGCGAAGAGGAGGCCCAGGCGCATCACCAGCGCCAGGGCGATGCCGGTGCGACGCACCTTCTCCCGCCGCTCCGCCGGGACGCGCCCGACGAGGATGGCGATGAAGACGATGTTCTCGATGCCGAGGACGATCTCCATCGCCGTGAGGGTGACGAGGGAGAACAGGGCGTCGGGCGTGAGGAAGTCCATGGGCCACCTGCCGAAGGGGACACCGGCATAACCGGCGGCCGGGCGTGTCTCAAGCATGCCGCACGCCGCGTGCGAAAGTACACGCCGGTTCTCTAGAGGAGCGTCCCGCTCAGGATCAGGCTGGCGGCGGTGAAGTAGATCACCAGGCCGGTGACGTCGACGAGGGTGGCGACGAAGGGCGCGGAGGCGCTGGCGGGATCGAAGCCGGCGCGGCGGAGCAGGAAGGGGAGCATCGAGCCGACCAGGGTGCCGAAGAGGACGACGCCGAGGAGGCTCACCGCCACGGTGAGGCCTAGGCCCAGGGTGTGGGTGCCGTAGGTGCCGAAGATCGCCTCGACGGCGAGGATCCGGACGATCCCGATGGCGCCCAAGACGCTGCCCAGGGCGAGGCCGGAGGCCAGCTCCCGCCGGGCGACCCGCCACCAGTCGCGCAGCCGCAGCTCCCCCAGGGCCAGCGCGCGGATCACCAGGGTCGAGGCCTGGGAGCCGGAGTTGCCGCCGCTGGAGATGATCAGCGGCACGAACACCGCGAGCACCACCGCCCGGGCGATCTCGTCCTCGTAGCGGGCCATCGCCGTGGCGGTGAGCAGCTCGCCGATGAAGAGGATGGCGAGCCAGCCGGCGCGCTTCTTCACCATGTCGCCGAAGCCGGTCTGCAGGTACGGCTGCTCGAGGGGCTCGGAGCCGCCGATCCGCTGGACGTCCTCGGTCGCCTCCTCCTCCACCACCTCGACCGCGTCGTCGATGGTGACGATGCCCTTCATCCGGCCCTCGTCGTCGACCACCGGGATGGCGAGGAGCCCGGTCTCCGCGAAGCGCCGCCCCAGCTCTTCCTGGTCGAGGTGCTCGGAGGCGACGACGAGATCCCGCTCCATCACCTCCTCCACCCGGCGATCGGCCGGAAGGCGGAAGAGGTCGAGGAAGCTGACCACGCCGAGGAGCTTCTGGTCGGGGTCGAGGACGTAGACGTAGGTGAGGGTCTCGAGGCGGCTCCGCGCCTGCCGGCGGAGGTAGGCGATCGCCTCGTCGACGATCATGTCCGGCCGGACCCGGGCGAACCGGGGGCTCATCAGCCCGCCGGCCTCGTCCTCGGCGTAGGCGAGGAGGGCCCGGACCTCTTGCCGCGTCTGGGCGTCGAGCAGGGCGACGAGCCCGTCCCGCTCCTCGGGCGGGAAGTTCTGGATCACGTCGACGGCGTCGTCGGGGGCGAGGAGCCGCATCCACGAGCGGCGCTCCTCGGCGGGCATCGCGGCGATCAGCTGGGCCTGGTCGTAGGCGCCGAGGAAGTCGAGGAAGAACTCCTCCGCCTCGAGGCGGGGAAGCAGCCGGAAGCCCTCCTGGCGGTCCTCCGGCGAGAGGATGAACCAGGCGTCCTGGAGGTCGGCGAACGAGGGGCGCTCTTCGACGGCGTTGCCCTTCACGAGTCACCTCCGGGGTCCTCCGAAGCTGGTGGCACCGGCCCCGGGAGGCCGCCGCCCCGAATGGTCGAGAAGTGGTCGGAACGGGGCGGCCTCGGGCGCGTCGGAGCGCCTCCGCCCACCTTGGCGGGGCCAGGGCTCGGTTATGCTGGCGCGACACGGCCCGAGACCGGGGAGCCATCCAGGGGCCCGGCTCCTTCAAGTGCACCGGGCGGGGGGAAGTCATGCAGATGGAGTCGCGGCGGGAGCCATTGTCCGGCGCCGATCACGCTTGGCTGCGGATGGAGTCCCGGGTCAACCCGATGGTGATCACGTCGGTGATCTTCCTCGACGGCCCGATCGATCTCGGGCGCCTGGAGGCGGTGATCGCGGAGCGGCTCCTTCCCCACGTCCGGTTCCGGCAGCGGGTGGTGCCCGGGCTCCTGGGGACACCGGCGTGGGAGTTGGATCCCTACTTCGAACTCCGGAACCACGTCTTCCGGGAGAAGCTGCCGCCGCCGGGCGGCAGGGCGTGGCTCGAGGCGCGGGTGGGCGAGCTGTTCGGCAAGCCGCTCGATCATCGGCGGCCGCTCTGGGATCTCCGGGTGGTCGAGGACTTCGAGGGTGGCAGCGCCCTGATCGTCCGGCTGCACCACGCGATCGCCGACGGGATGGCGCTCCTGCAGATCCTCCTCTCGCTCACCGACGCGGGGGACGAGGAGCCGCGCCAGCCGCCTCCCCGGCGTAACGGTTCGAACGGCTTCGCGCCGACCGACCTGCTCGATCCGGAGAAGGTGATTCGCCTGGCGCGGCAGGGGGTGAACGGTGCCGCGGCGATCGGCCGGATCCTCCTCCTCCCGCCCGAACGCAGGACGCCGATCCGCGGCCGCCTCAGCAGCCGGAAGACCGCGGCGTGGTCGGAGGCGCTGCCGCTGCCGGAGCTGAAGGCGATCGGGAAGCGGGTGAACGGCACGGTGAACGACGTGCTCCAGGCGGCGCTGGCCGGCGCCCTGCGCGGCTATCTCGCCAGCCGGGGGCTGGAGACCCGGGGCCGTGACGTCCGCACGATCGTCCCGGTCGACCTCCGCCCGGCGGGCCAGGCGGCGAGTACCGGGAATCGCTTCGGGCTGGTGTTCGTCGACCTGCCGGTGGGGATCCCCGATCCCCTGGAGCGACTCCGGGAGACGAAGCTCCGCATGGACCGGATCAAGGCCTCGCCGGAGGCGGCGATGATCTTCGGGCTGCTCCACGCCATCGGCTACGCCGCGCCGCAGGTGGAGGCGGCGGCCCTGGGGCTTTTCGGTTCGAAGGCCTCGGCGGTGGTGAGCAACGTCCCCGGCCCCCGGGAGGCCCGGTACCTGGGCGGTCGCAAGATCAAGGACATCCTGTTCTGGGTGCCGGAGTCGGGCGGGATCGGGATGGGCGTCAGCTTCTTCGGCTACCACGGGAAGATCCGGGTGGGCGTGGTCACCGACGCGGCGCTGGTGCCCGATCCCCGGAGGATCACCGAGGGGTTCGAGGCGGAGATCGACCGGCTAAAGAGCTGACACGCCGGGGAGCCCACGGCGACGGTGGCGGAGACGGAGCTGGCGGCCGGGCGCCGGCCCGCGACGGCAAGCGCCGGAAGGGCTCGGCCGGGGGGATGCCGGGTTTCCGGAGCGTTCCCATGGCTACGGGTCCCGGAGGCTCCCCGTGGCCCGTGTCCCCTGCTTCGAGCTGGAAGATCAGCCCTGGTTTCCGGAGCGGCTCCGGAACGGGGTCACCGACTTCCTCCATTTTTTCCACGAGCTGGGCGGGACCGCGGAGGCCGCGGCGCCGTTGATCCGGAAGCTGCTCGAGCGGACCGGCGAGACCACGGTGGTGGACCTGGCCTCGGGCGGCGGCGGCCCGGCGCTCCGGCTGCCCCGGGCCCTGGCCCGGCTCGGCGCCCGCGGCGTCACCTGCGTGCTCACCGACAAGTACCCCAACCTGCCGGCGCTCCGCCGGGCGGTGGCCGTCACCCCGGGCCTGGCGGCGCGGGAGGAGAGCGTCGACGCGATGCGGGTCCCCGCCGACCTCGCCGGCGTGCGCACGCAGTTCGCCTCGTTCCACCACTTCGGTCCGGCGGACGCCCGGCGGGTCCTCGCCGACGCGGTCGACCAGCGCCGGGCGATCGGGGTGTTCGAGTTCACCTCTCGCACCCCGGCGGCGCTGGTGATGGTGCTCCTCACGCCGTGGCTCCAGCTGCTCACGGCGCCGCTGCAGCGGCCGTTTCGGCTGGACCGGCTGATCTTCACCTACGCGATCCCGATCCTGCCGCTGGCGATCGGCTTCGACGGGATCGCCTCCTGCGTCCGGTCGTACGCGCCGGAGGAACTCCGGGAGCTGGTCCGGGACCTGGGCGGAGACGACTACCGGTTCGAGATCGGCGAGACCAGGCTCCGGCGGTTTCCGCTCCGGATGTTCTGGCTGCTCGGCTGGCCGGAGCCCGTGGCGGGCCGGGCCCGGGGCGAACCCCGGACCCTGCGGCCCATCACCGGGCGCTGATCAGGCCCGCACCTCGGGGATCACCGCGTTCGGGCGGGCGTCGTCGGTGAGCTCGGCAGGAACCGGAGGAGAGGCCGGCTCGGCCGGCGTCACGGCGGATCCTTCCGGCGCGACCGGCTCGGCCGGCGTCATCGCGGGTCCTTCCGGCGCCAACCCGGGCGTGGCCAGCAGCGGCTCGTCGGACACCGCGGGCGCGAGCTCCGCCGGGCTCGGCGCGACGGGCTCCGGCTGCTGCTTGGCCCGGGCCGCCAGGGCGAGGTCCCGGACCTTGCGGATGTCGTCGTCGGTGTAGGGGCCGTTGACCCCGGAGATCGCCGCCAGCTTCATCCCGTGCTTTAGGCCGAGCCGGTAGATCTCCTTCACCTTCTCCCACTGGATGTTCCGGCCGAGCGTGTAGCTCTCGAACCGGCCCTCGAGGGCGAGCACGATCGTCTCCGCGAGACACGCATACGCCACGCCCTCGGGGAGGCCGATGTCCTTCATCTTCACGTCGCCGGGGAGCTGGATCTCGCCCGACTCGATCACCAGCACGTCGGGGCGCTTCGCCACCTCCGAGGGCGGCAGGTCGAGCGGGCGGGCCACGTCGGTGATCACGCAGCCCGGCTTCACCTTCATGATGTCGAGGATCTTCTTGCCGGCGCCGGAGGTGGCGGTGACGATCACGTCCATTTCGCGGAGGTTCTCGTCCGCCCGGCTCGCCAGGTGCACGATCGCGTCCGGCGTGTCGGCGAGGATCGACTCGCGCAGGGTGAGCAGCTTCCCGATCTCCGGGGAGACCAGGTAGACCTCCCGGAACGCCATGGCGAGGAGCCGCGCGCAGGCGGAGCCGATCGAGCCGGTGGCGCCGACCACCATCGCCTTGCCCACCACCTTGCCGTTCTCCCGGGAAAGCAGCCCCATCCGCTTGACCGCGTCGCTGGCGGCCCACAGCGCGCCCGAGGCGCTGTAGGCGTTCCCGGTGGTGATCGGGATGCTGGCGCGCTTGGCGACGGTGACGCCGGCGTCGCCCACCACCTTGGTGAACGCCCCCAGGCCCATCACCTGGGCGCCCAAGCGCTCGGCGATCTTCGAGGCCTCGACCAGTTTCCGGTAGGTGAACTCCGGGCTCCGGGCGAGCAGCTCCCGGGGCGTCCCGCCGACGGTGATCAGCCAGCCCTCCGCCTCGACGCCGGTGGGCGACTTGATCCCGGTGATCCGCGAGTAGACGAACGGCGGCGAGTAGGCCATCAGCTTCTCGACGGCCGGCAGCACCACCGAGGGGGCCACCCGCGACGCCACCTCGACCGGCTTGGCCGCCTTCAGGAACTCGCGGGAGAGCGGGTGGATGACGAAGGCGAACCGGTTCACCCGCCGCGTCTTGCCGGAGGGGAAGAGGATGCGTGGCTCGAGTTTCCGCTCGCCGAAGATCTCCAGGTAGTCGTCGAAGAGCACGTCCTCCCGGCTCTGGCGGCCGAGCGAGGCGATGATCATCGCCTCGAGGACGTTGACGCCCACCACGCGATCGAGGAGCTGCGGCGTGCGGTCGATCACCACGTCGACGCCGCGGTCGCCCAGCTCCTTCACCCGATCCTCCGGGATCCCGGAGGTGAGGACGATCTTGCCGGCCAGCTCCTCGAGGCCGAAGGCGCCGACGTCGTCAAAGGTGCCGACCACCACCGAGGCCTTCTGAAACGCCCGGCGGAGGAT
>JAEZJH010000084.1 GCA_023436385.1 Pseudomonadota bacterium | reverse complement strand
GCCCTGGTCCTCCCCCCCGAGGCCTTCGCCCGCCTCGCCGACGACTTCTTCTCCGTTCCCGCCGATTCCGTGGAAGCGAGGTAAGCCGTGAGCACGGCCATCCTGAACGACATCACCCGCTGCGTGAACTGCAAGGCCTGCTCCCTCGCGTGCAACGAGGCGAACGGCCTCCCCCGCGAGCCCGGAGACAAGCTCTCCGCCTACCACTTCACCGTCGTCGAGCAGGTCGGCGGCTACAACGTGAAGCGCCAGTGCATGCACTGCGTGGATCCGGCCTGCGCCTCGGTCTGCCCGGTGGGCGCCCTCCAGAAGTCCCCCGAGGGCCCGGTGGTCTACGACGAGTCGAAGTGCATCGGTTGCCGGTACTGCATGCTCGGCTGCCCGTTCGACATCCCCAAGTACGAGTGGCACTCGACCAAGCCCTTCGTGAAGAAGTGCGAAATGTGTCGGGACACCCGGCTCGCCCAGGGGAAGCAGCCGGCCTGCACCGCCGCCTGCCCCACCGGCGCCACGGTGTTCGGCGAGCGGGACGAGCTGATCCGCGAGGCCTACCGGCGGATCGACGAGCACCCGGACCGCTACCACAAGCACGTCTACGGCGTGACCGAGGTGGGCGGCACCTCCGTGCTCTACCTCTCCCCGGTGCCCTTCGAGGCCCTCGGCTTCCGCACCCAGGTGAAGCACGAGTCGTATCCGCAGATGACCTGGAACGTGCTCTCGAAGGTCCCGATGCTCGCCGGCACCGTCGGGGTGGGCCTGGCGGGCCTCTTCTGGGCGATCCAGCGCCGCGAGGACGTGGCGGAGTTCGAGAAGCGCGAGAAGGACGAAGGCGGCCACCACTAAGGACGACACACGGCGCGCGGTCCGGCGCCGCACGGAATCGAAGCCATGAAAGCACTCGGCAAGCTCACCTTCTGGAAGGTCGTCCTCGGGATCTCGCTGGCCCTGGGCGCGTACGCGCTCTACGTCCGGCTCTTCGAGGGCCTCGGCGCCTCCACCAACCTCTCCGACCAGTTCCCCTGGGGCCTCTGGGTCGGCTTCGACGTCCTCACCGGCGTCGGCCTCGCCGCCGGCGGCTTCGTGATCGCCGCCACCGTCCACGTGTTTCACCTGGAGAAGTACGAGCCGATCTCCCGGCCGACGGTGCTCACCGCCTTCCTCGGCTACGTGCTGGTGGGCGTGGCGCTGATGCTCGACATCGGCCAGCCGTGGCGGATCTGGCACCCGATGATCCACTGGAACGGCCGCTCGGTGATGTTCGAGGTCTCCTGGTGCGTGATGATCTACCTGAGCGTCCTCGCCCTCGAGTTCGCCCCGATGGCGCTGGAGAAGCTCGGGTGGAAGACGCCGGCCAAGCTGATCCACCGGATGTTCATCATCCTGGTGATCGCCGGCTGCGTGCTCTCGACGCTGCACCAGTCGTCGCTGGGCACGGTGTATCTGATCACCCCCACCAAGCTCCACGGGCTCTGGTACACGCCCTTCCTCCCGCTCTACTTCTACGTCACCGCCATCGCCGCCGGCCTGGGCATGACCATCTTCGAGTCGTGCATGAGCCACCGCGCCTTCCGGCGGCACCTCGAGCACGACATCCTCCAGGGCCTCGCCCGCGGCATGGTGGTGGTGCTGGCGATCTTCGCGACGATGAAGTTCTTCGACCTCGGCTCCCGCGGGAACCTGGGCCTCGCCTTCCAGGGCACGCCAGAGGCGATGATGTTCTGGGTGGAGATGGGCATGGGCGTGCTCCTCCCCATCTTCATCCTCGCCTTCAAGGCGTCCCGGCAGAACCACCAGACCCTGTTCTTCGCCGCCCTGCTGGTGGTCCTGGGCTTCATCGTCGGCCGCCTCAACGTGGCGATCACCGGCCTGGTCCGCAGCTCCGGCGTGAACTACATCCCGTCGTTCACCGAGGCGGCGCTCTCCGTGGCGTTCATCGCCTTCGCCTTCCTGGTCTTCGCCCTCTGCGTGAAGTACCTCAACGTCTTCCCGGAGGAGGACGGGGCCGCCGCGGAGCCGGCGCGCCTCGAGGTTCCGCTCCTCTCGTTCCGGGCGGTGGCGGCGCTCTGGGCCCTGGCGATCCTCGGCCTGGGCGGCACCGCCTGGGCGATGAACCGCGAGAAGGCGGCGGAGCCGGCCCCGGCGGCGCCGGTGGCGCCCAAGGAGATCGTCATCGGCGACCTCCGGCTCCCGGCCGACTTCGCCATCCCGATGGCGAAGGACAGCATGGGCCAGGTGACCTTCTCCCACGAGACCCACGTCGACGAGACGGCGCCCAACTGCCTCGGGTGCCACCTGAAGACCTTCCGGATCAACGAGCCGACCCAGCTGGCCGGCGAGGACGTGGCCCACAAGGCCTGCGGCACCTGCCACAACGGCGAGGACGCCTCGGCGATCGAGGACTCCTGCGACACTTGCCACGCGGAGGCGAAGGAGGACGGGGAGGAGGCGCCGGCGGAGGAGTAGCCGCCGGCCGTCGGCTCCACGGGGCGGGTGCGTCCGATCCAGCGCTCGTGGAAATTTGAACCAGCCTCGCCCGGCCCACGCCGGGCGAGGACGGACACGCGGGCCCAGCGGTGTATCGGAATCGGGCACTCCAAAAAAACGAGTCGGAAGCGGGCTTCTCGGGCGTGGCGCGCGGGGCTATGCAGCAGGAGCGGAACGTCCCGTGGAAAGCGAGTCGGAGGCGTCATGGACGGCAGGGAGCGTAGGCCCGGCGAACATCCGGTGTTGCCTCCCGACGTACTCCGGTGCGTCTGGATGGGCGCGGGGATGGTCGCATACAAGCTGTGCGACCGCGGCCTCGACTGCGACCGCTGCCCCTTCGATGCCGCCCTCCGGGGCCTGCCGGTCGGCGTGCCGCCGGCGGCGCCGGAACCCGAACCGGCGCCCGCGCCCGACGAGCTCCCGTTCCCGGACGACCGCCGCTACCACGTCGGCCACACCTGGGCCCGCCCGCTCGGCTCCGGCGCGGTCCGGGTGGGCCTCGACGCCGTCGCCGCCCGGCTCCTCGGCGGCGCCCGCTCGATCGTCCTGCCGCCACCCGGCTCGCCGGTGAGCGGCGGACGGGCGGGCTGTTGGGTGATCGACGACGCCGGACCGCTCGCCCTGCGGATGCCGGTCACCGGCTTCGTCGGCCGCGTCAACGACGACCTGCGCAACAGCCCCGGCCTGGCGGTGCGGGAGCCGTACGGCGAGGGCTGGCTCCTCGAGATCGAGGGCGCCGCGGCGACCGCCGGCCTCGACCTCCTCTCCACGGCGGACGCCTTCGCGCCGCCGGCCCGGGCGGCGCTGGCCGCCCTGGAGGCGGAGGCCCGGGAGGCGCTCGATCCCGGCCGGAGCGCGGTGGGCCCCACCGCCTGCGATGGCGGCGAGCGGATCCTCGATCTCCGTGACGCCTTGGGCCCCCGACGCTGGCGGCAGCTGATCCGCCGCTTGCTCGCCTGACGGCGCTCCACCTTGGCACGCACCGCTTCGGCCCACTGGTGTCTTCCCGCCCATCGCCGGGTGGGGTAGCCTGCGTCCGGTGGCATCGAACGAAACACACCCGGACCGTAGCGCCACGCGCCCGCTCCGCAGGCGGCTCCATGCCGCTCTCCACTCGCTCGCGCTCAAGGTCTCCCTGCTGCTCGCCGGGACGCTGGGGGTGGCGGCGACCGCGTTCACGTACCTGGGAACCCAGGCCTCGAGCGCCGAGTGGACGGAGGCCGGCTACCGCTGGGCGGACCGGACCACCGATCTGGTGAAGCGTTCCACGCACTTCGGGATGCTCCAGAACGAGAAGGAAGACGTCCACCAGATCATCCGGCGCATCGCCGAGGGCCCCGGGGTCGAGGCGATCCGCATCTACGACAAGCAGGGCCGGATCATCTTCTCCGCCCACGACGCGGAGATCGGCCAGCGTGTCGACCGGCAGGCGGAGGCCTGTATCGGCTGCCACGCCGGCGACGGCGAGGCCCTCGAGCCCGCCCAGGTGCCGTCCCGCAGCCGGGTGATGGAGGCGGCCGACGGCCACCGGGTCCTCGGCCTGATCACGCCGATCGAGAACGAGCCCGCCTGCGCCACCGGCGGCTGCCACCTCCCGGTGGAGGAGCAGACCGTCCTCGGCGTCCTCGACGTCAAGGTGTCGCTGGAGTGGATGGACCGGATGAACGAGCGGGGCCGCCAGCGGCAGGTGCTGGGCGGGATCCTCCTCGTCCTCCTGATCGGCACCCTCGCCGCCGCCCTCGTCTACCGGGTGGTCCGCGGCCCGGTGAAGACGCTGGTCGAGGGGACGGCGCGGGTCGCCGCGGGCGATCTCTCCACGCGGATCGAGGTCGACACCCGGGACGAGTTGGGGGAGCTGGCCACCGCCTTCAACGGGATGACCGAGGAGCTGGCGGTGGCGCGCCAGGAGCTGACGGAGTGGTCGTCGAAGCTCGAGCGCAAGGTGAAGGAGACCACCGAGGAGCTGGGCCTGGTACAGCGGCAGGTGGTCCACATGGAGAAGATGGCCTCCCTGGGCAAGCTCTCCGCCACCGTGGCCCACGAGCTGAACAACCCGCTTGCCGGCATCCTCACCTACGCCAAGCTCACCTCCCGCGGAATCCGCGAGGACGAGGTCCCCTCCCCGGAGGCGAAGGCGGAGCTGCTCCGCTACCTCGACGTGATCGCCCAGGAGTCCCGGCGCTGCGGCGACATCGTCAAGAACCTGCTCCTCTTCGCCCGGGGCTCGTCGACGGACCGCTCGTCCGCGGCGCTCAACGGGATCGTCGAGCGGGCGGCGCTCCTCCTCCGCCACCACTTCGAGGTGGCGAGCGTGGAGCTCTTGGTGGAGCCCTGCCCCGGCGACGACGCGCTCGAGTGCGACGCCAACAAGATCCAGCAGGCGCTGGTGGCGATCCTGGTCAACGCCGTGGAGGCGATGCCCGAGGGTGGCCGGCTGGCGATCCGCTCCCGACCCCGGGGCGAGGGGATCGCGATCGAGGTGGAGGACTCCGGGACCGGGATCCCCCCGGACGTCCTGCCCCACATCTTCGAGCCATTCTTCTCCACCAAGCAGGCGGTGAACGGCGTCGGGCTGGGGCTGGCGGTGGTCTACGGGATCGTGCAGGCCCACGGCGGGCGCATCGACGTCGACTCGACGCCGGGCCGGGGAACGACCTTCCGTCTCTGGCTGCCGCGGCAGGCGCCCGCGGTGGCGGACGAGCAGCGAGCGGCGGCGGCCCGGGCCTAGCGCCGGGCGGAGTGAACGATGAAGAGCGACGTGGCCGGTATCCTCATCGTGGACGACGAGTTCTCCGTCCGCGACTCCCTGACCGGCTGGTTCCGGAAGGACGGGCACCGGGTCGAGGCGGCGAAGAACGCCAACGAGGCGCTGCAGCTGTTGCAGGCCTCGACCTTCGACGTGGTGCTCCTCGACATCAAGATGCCGGGCATGGACGGCATCGAGCTGCAGCGGCGCATCCACGGGATCGATCCCGACCTGGCGGTGATCATGATCACCGCCTTCGCCTCGGTGGAGACGGCGGTGAAGGCGCTCAAGCAGGGCGCCTTCGACTACATCACCAAGCCGATCGATCCCGACGAGCTCTCGCACCTGGTGAAGAAGGCCCTCGAGCGGCGCCGGCTCCGGGCGGAGAACGCCGCGCTCCGGGAGAAGGTCGACGAGATCTCCAAGTTCGACGTGATCGTCGGCCAGAGCCCGGCGATGCTCAAGGTCCTCGACCTGGTCCAGACCGTGGCCCAGAGCGACGCCACCGTGGTGATCCGCGGCGAGAGCGGGACCGGCAAGGAGCTGATCGCCCGGGCGATCCACGCCAACAGCCCCCGCCGCTACGCGCCGCTGGTCCCGGTCAACTGCGGTGCCCTCACCGAGAGCCTGCTCGAGAGCGAGCTGTTCGGCCACGAGAAGGGCGCCTTCACCGGCGCCCAGTACCGCCGCAAGGGCAAGCTGGAGATGGCCGACGGCGGCACGCTCTTCCTCGACGAGGTCGGCACCATCGCCCCGAAGACGCAGGTGGAACTCTTGCGGGCCCTCGAGACCAAGGAGTTCACCCGAGTCGGCGGCTCGCAGACGGTGAAGGTGGACTTCCGCGTCGTCTGCGCCACCAACCAGAACCTGGAGAAGGCGGTCGAGGAGGGCAAGTTCCGGGAGGACCTGTATTACCGGCTCAATGTCTTCAGTATCTTCCTGCCGCCGCTCCGGGAGCGCCGCACCGACGTCCCGCTCCTCGCCAACCACTTCCTGCGCAAGTACACCGCGCAGATGGACAAGCGGATCACGGAGATCTCCCCGGAGGCGCTGGATCTCCTGGTGAGCCACGACTGGCCGGGCAACGTCCGCGAGCTGGCCAACGCCATCGAGCGGGCCACGGTGGTCGGCAAGGCCCCCGCCCTCCTCCCCGGCGACTTCCCCTTCCACCCGGCGCAGCGGGCGGCGGCCCCGGTCGGCAGCGATACGCTGGCCGAGGCGGAGAAGACCCACATCGCCCGGGTGCTGGAGAAGACCGGGGGCAACGTCACCCGCGCCGCCGAACTCCTGCAGATCGACCGGGTCACCCTCTACAACAAGATCAAGAAGTACCAGCTCCGGGGCTAGCGACGTTGGGGAGTATCCGGCTGGTTCCGTTTCACTTCCATACCCACCGCGCGCACCTGCCGCGGCTCGCCACCCGTGTGTCGCGGGTCTTCGGGCGGGAGGTGCGGATCGAGCCGGCCACCTTCGATCCCGAGTTGTTCTTCGATTCCTCCCGGGGCCAATACAACTCCACCCTCGCCCTGGCGAAGCTGCTCGCCGAGCCCGGCGACGACGAGAAGGTCCTCGGCCTCACCGGCGTCGACCTCTTCATCCCCGTCCTCACCTATGTCTTCGGCGAGGCCCAACTCGACGGTCGGGCCGGCGTGGTCTCCGCCCACCGCCTCGATCCCCGTACCTACGGCCTCCCACCCAACGAACCGCTCCTCCTCGATCGGCTGATCAAGGAGGCGGTCCACGAGTTGGGACACACCTTCGGCCTGGTGCACTGCCCCGACCCGTGGTGCACGATGCACGCCTCGACCTACGCGGAAGAGATCGACCTCAAGGGCGCCGATTTGTGTCCGCGGTGCGCCCGGGCGGCGCAGTAGAGGTTCCCCGCACCTCCGATCATCCGGAGGCCGCCGGGCGATCGGCGACGGTCACCAGCCGCTCGTGGAGGACGAGGAGCGCCAGGGCGCCGGCGGCGAGGATCGGTCCGACCGCGACGAGACCCAGGCGCTCGACGACCAGCCCGGTGAGGCCGGGGATGACGGCGATGCCGGCGGTGGCGGCGCTCACCTGGAAGCCGACGGCGTGGGGCGCGAGGCCTTCGCCGACGCGCCGGGGCGTCTCCGCCATCAGGCCCGGGTAGATCGAGGCGAGGGAGAACGAGATCAGCGGTAACGCGGCGACGCCCCAGGCCTGGCCGGGGATGGCGAAGAGGCCGGTGGAGAGGAGCGCCCCCGCGGTGGCGAAGCGAATCAGGCGCACCTGGCCGAACCGCTCTACCACCAGGCCGAGGACGAGGCGCCCGGCGAGGAGGCCGCCCCAGTAGACCGCGACCCAGGTGCCCGCCGCCGCGGCGGAGAGGCCGCGCTCCTCGGTGAGGACCGTGTAGCTCCACTGGCCGGCGGTGACCTCGACGCCGCTGTAGACGAAGAAGATCGCGATCTGGAGCCAGACCCCGATGCTGCGAACCGCGGCCCCGGCCCCGACCGGCCGCCCGGCCAGCATCACCGGATCGACGCCGCCGGGCGCGTCGAGGACGATCGCCGGCTCCGGTTCGCCCGCCTCCCAGCGCCGCCGCACCAGCACGAAGGCCACCGCCAGCACCGCCAGGATCGCGCCGACCGTCGCGTAGCCGAGGCGCCAGGAGCGGCCGCCGGCGAGGATCACCGTGAAGATCACCGGGCCCGCCATGGCTCCCACCGCATACGCGGCGTGAACCCAGGACATGTGTTTGGGCGAGAAGTTTCGGGCGGCGTAGGTGTTGATCGCCGCGTCGATGGCGCCCGAGCCGAAGCCGACCACCGGGGTGGCGAGCAGGAAGAGGGCGAAGGCCGGGGCCGCGGCGAAACCGAACAACCCCGCCGCCACCAGCGCGGTGCTCCCGGCGAGGAGGAGGCCGATCCCGACCACTTGCATCAGCCGGCCGGCGAGGAGGCCGGAGAGGAAGTAGGCCACCGCGGTGATCGCCAGCGGCAGGCCGAGGAGCGCCTGCGGCAAACCGAAGGTGTCCCGCACCGACGGCCACGCGACGCCCAGCACGGCATCCGGTAGCCCCAGGCTGATGAAGGCCAGGTAGGCGAGGGCGAGGAGCAGTGCCGAGGCTGGACGAGGGGGCATGCGCGAGGGCGGTCGAGGCCGGTGGCCGAGGCTCGACGATTCGCACGGGGGCACCCGGGAGCAATCGGGCCGACCGCCGCGGGAGAAGCGGAGCGGGCGCTGGTTTCACCACCGGACCTGTCCGGCCTCGTGGCCGGGCACCTCCGGACGCAGCGGCAGCGGTACCCGAACGCGGGCGAGCGCCGGAAGCACGGCGCCGCGGATCGGTCGCCCGGATGCCCCCCGCGAGGGATCGTCGGCATGCCGGGCCCTCGCTACACTCCCGGCTCATGCGACCGCTCCTGCTCTCCCTGGCCCTGGTGCTCTGGGCCGCTCCGGCCGCGGCGCTCCCGGGCCGCCTGCTCCTCGACCTGCCGGAGGCGAGCCCCTCGCTCCTCGCGGGCGGCGCCCCCGAGGTCCGCCTCGTCCCGGAGCTCCACCAGCGGCTCGCCGGCGAGCTCCGCGACCTGGCGCGCTACCTGGGCCACGACGACGCCCCGTTCCCCCTCGATGACGGCGGCGGCGCCCGCGCCAGCGAGGACCAGGTGATCGCCTTCATCCTCGGCTTCTTCCCCGGCTTCGGCCTGGGGCACCTGATCCTCGGCGACGAGGACGGCTTCCTCTTCTACCTCCTGGTCGACTTCGTCACCCTGGCCGCCTTCATCGTCGTCGACGTGCTCTTCCCCACCATCTGGGCGATCACCGTCCTCGGCTGGATCGGCCTCCACCTCCTGCAGGGCCTCGACGCCTACCGGACCGCCGGCGGCGGGCGGCGGCGAGCCGACCTCGGGCCGCCGGTGGACGATCGCGCCTTCGCCCTGGCGCCGGGTCACGCCCGCGGCGCCGCGTCCACCGGCCCGCCCCTCGTCGAGCTCCGGTTCTGACCACGGCTTCCGCCGCGCGCCCTCGCGGGCGTGGCCCGTGCCGCGGATCGTGGTAGGAGGGGAGCCCGGGCGCGGGAGCCCGTGGGAGGAACGCGTGGGACGGATCATCGACGGCAAGGCGATCGCCGCCCGGGTGCGGGGCGAGGTGGCGGACGAAGTCCGGAAGTTCGCGGCGGAGTTCGGCCGGCCGCCGGGGCTGACGGCGGTGCGGGTGGGCGAGGATCCGGCGTCGGAGGTCTACGTCCGGAGCAAGGTGAAGGACTGCCTCGAGGTGGGGATCCGCGGCGAGCAGAAGCACCTGCCGGCCACCGCCACCACCGAGGAGATCCTCGCGGTGGTCGAGGCGCTCAACCACGATCCGGCGATCGACGGGATCCTGGTGCAGCTCCCGCTCCCCAAGGGCACCGACGAGCTGCGGATCCTCGACGCGATCGCGCCGGAGAAGGACGTCGACGGCTTCCACCTGATCAACGCCGGCAAGCTCTTCGCCGGCCGGCGGGACGGGGTCCGCGCCTGCACGCCGGCGGGCTGCATGCGCCTTCTCCAGGAGGCCGGCTGCAAGCCGGAGGGGAAGCACGCGGTGGTGATCGGCCGCTCGAACATCGTCGGCAAGCCAATGGCGATGCTCCTCCTCGAGGCCAACGCCACGGTGACGATCTGCCACTCGCGCACCCCGGACCTGCCGGAGGTGGTGCGCCGCGCCGACATCGTCGTCGCCGCGGTGGGCCGCGCCGAACTGGTCAAGGGCGACTGGGTGAAGCCCGGCGCCTACGTGATCGACGTGGGGATGAACCGGATCGACGGGAAGCTGGTGGGCGACGTCGACTACGCCGCGGCCTTCGAGCGCGCGGAGGCGATCACCCCGGTCCCGGGCGGCGTCGGCCCGATGACCCGGGCCTACCTCCTCGAGAACACGGTGCGCGCCGCCCGGCTCCGCGCCGCTCGGTAGCGCGCCCCCTGGCGGGCCGCAGCGCGGCGCCGCCCTCCCCTGCTACCGTCCCCCGGTTCTTTTCACGGGGGACGAAAACGATGCAGGTCTTCATTACCGGCGGTACGGGCTACATCGGCGAGGCGGTGATTCGGGAGCTCCTGGCGGCGGGGCACGAGGTCACCGGCCTCTGCCGGAGCGACGCCGCCATGCAGCGCCTCGCGGCCATGGGAGCCCGGGCGGTCCGGGGCGAGCTCCACGATCCCTCCTCGTTCACGGGGATCGCCGCGGAGCACGACGGGATCGTCCACCTCGCCTTCGACTACAGCCGCGAGGGCGTCACCGCCGACCGGGCCTCGCTGGAGGCCCTGCTCTACGCCGCGGCCGACTCCGACCGGCCCCGGGCGCTGATCTACACCTCGGGGGTCTGGGTCCTCGGCCACACCGCCGGCGTGGTCGACGAGAGCGGCTCCACCGCCCGCCCGCTCGAGATGGTCGCCTGGCGCACCGCCCACGAGCGACTCGCCCTCGAGGAGAACGGGCCGCGCCTCGCCACCTCCGTGATCCGCCCCGGGATCGTCTACGGCGGGCACGGGGGCCTGGTGGGCCCGTTCTTCGCCACGGCGGCGAACGAGAGCGCCGCCCGGGTGGTCGGCGACGGGAAGAACCGCTGGTCGCTGGTGCACCGCGCCGATCTGGCCCGCCTCTACCGCCTCGTCCTCGAGCAGGCCGCCGCCGGGATCTTCCACGGCGTCGACGGGGTGCCGCTGCCGGTCGCGGAGATCGCGCGGCTCGCCAGCGAGGCCGCCGGTCGGGGCGGGAAGATCGTCCACGTGCCGCCGGACGAGGCCCGCCGGACGATGGGCCCGATGGTCGACGCGCTCCTCCTCGACCAGGCGGTGATCGGCCGCCGGGCCGTCGACCTGGGCTGGCGCCCGGAGCACCCCTCGTTCACGGACGGTGTCGGCGCCGCCTACCGCGAGTGGCGCGAGGAAGCGCGCTGACCTCGCCGGTGGTGCCGGCGTGCGGTCCGCGGCCGGCGTAGTCCCGTGACGGAACTATCCTGCCGTCGTGCGTGGCGTTTTCCCCCGCTCGGCGCCGGCACCACCTTGCCGTGGAGGGCGAAAGCCGGCAAATGTTCGCCTGCTTGACAGCCGGCGGCCGGAGGCTACGATCCGCCGCCCTCTTCCACTGAGGTAACCAACCGCCATGGCCCGCCGCACCTCGCTGTACAACGCCCACGTTCGCTGGGGCGGAAAGATCGTCGATTTTGCCGGATGGGACCTGCCGGTGCAGTTCAAGGGACTCGTCGAGGAGCACCAGGCCGTGCGCCAGCGCGCCGGTATCTTCGACGTCTCGCACATGGGCGAGATCGTCTTCGAGGGCCCCGGGGCGCTGGAGAGCGCCAACGAGCTGATCACCCAGGATCTGAACCAGATCGTCGACGGCCAGGCCGTCTACTCGCCGCTCACCAACGAGCGCGCCGGCTTCGTCGACGACGTGATCGCCTACCGCTTCTCGCCGGAGAAGATCCTCTTCTGCGTCAACGGCGCCAACGTCGAGAAGGACTTCGCCTGGATGTACGAGAAGGCGCGGATCCTCAAGCCCCGGAACGAGAGCGACGACTGGTCGCAGGTCGCCGTCCAGGGCCCGAAGGCGATCGAGACGATCCAGAAGCTGACCTCCTTCGATCTCTCCAAGGTCCCCTTCTTCTACTTCGCGGAGATGGAGATCGCCGGCCGCAAGGTGATCTTCGCCCGCACCGGTTACACCGGCGAGGACGGCTGCGAGATCTTCGTCCGCCACGGCGACGCCGAGCACCTCTGGGAGTCGGTCCTCGAGGCCGGCAAGCCGGTCGATCTGCTCCCCTGCGGCCTGGGCGCCCGGGACACGCTCCGCCTCGAGGCCAAGCTCTCGCTCTACGGCAACGACATCGATGACGACCACACGCCGCTCGAGGCGCTGCTCGGCTGGACGGTCAAGCTCGACAAGTCGTACTTCATCGGCAAGGACGTGCTGGTGAAGCAGAAGGCCGAGGGCGTGCAGCGGAAGCTCATCGGCTTCGTCCTCACCGGCCGCGGCATCCCGCGCCACGGCTACCCGATCCTCAAGGACGGGCAGAAGGTCGGCGAGGTCACCAGCGGCACGATGAGCCCGACCCTCAACCTGCCGATCGGCATCGGCTACGTGCCCACCGCCCTGGCCGCGGTGGACAGCACCTTCGACATCGAGATCCGGGGCAAGCCGGTTCCCGCGAAGGTGGTGAAGACCCCCTTCTACAAGCGCCCGGCGTAACGGCCGGCGGAGACCGAACATGGCGAACAACTACCCCGTCGACCTGAAGTACTCGAAGGACCACGAGTGGGCGCGCAAGGATGGCAACACCGTCGTCCTCGGCATCAGCGCCTTCGCCACCGAGCAGCTGGGCGACGTTGTCTACGTGGAGCTCCCCGAGGTCGGCGCCGAGCTGACCAAGGGCCAGTCCCTGGGCGTGGTCGAGTCCACCAAGGCGGTGAGCGAGGTCTACTCGCCCGTCTCCGGCAAGGTGCTGGAGCGGAACGAGGCGCTGATCGACACCCCCGACTCCCTCAACGCCGATCCGTACGAGCAGGGTTGGATGGTCAAGGTGGAGCTGGCGAACCCCGCCGAGCTCGACGAGTTGATGGACCACCCCGCCTACCTGAAGCACCTGGCCGAGTCCGGCCACTAGCGAGCCCCACCCCGCGACCCGGGCGCCGACGGCGCCCGGGCGCGCCGGGGGAGAGATCGGAGCCCCGATGCGCTACCACCCTCATACCGAGGCGGACATCCGCGAGATGCTCGCCGCCATCGGGGCGAAGAGCCTCGATGATCTCTTCTCCACCATTCCCGCCCCGCTGCAGCTCGGCCGGCCCCTGGCCGTGGAGCCGGCGCTCGACGAGGCGGCGCTGATGGCGCACCTCGAGAGCCTGGCCGCCAAGCAGCCCCGGGCGGTGCCCTTCCTCGGCGCCGGCGCCTACCCGCACCACGTGCCGCCGGCGGTGGACCAGCTCCTGCTTCGCTCCGAGCTCTACACGGCCTACACGCCGTACCAGCCGGAGATCGCCCAGGGCACCCTGCAGATCATCTTCGAGTTCCAGACCTTCATCACCCAGATCACCGGGATGGAGGTGGCCAACGCCTCGATGTACGACGGCGCCTCCGCCGCCGCCGAGGCGGCGCTGATGGCGATCCGCCTCTCCAACGGGAAGCGGAAGAAGGTGCTGGTCTCCCGGGCCCTGCATCCCGAGTACCGGGACGTGATCCGGACCCACCTCGACGCCAACTTCGAAACCGTCGAGATCCCCTTCGGCGCCGACGGTCGGACCGACCTCGCCGCCCTCGCCGCCGCCTGCGATCCCAACACCGCCGGTGTCCTGGTCGGCTACCCGAACTTCTTCGGGGTGATCGAGGACGTGGCGGCGGTGTCCAAGATCGCCAAGGATCACGGCGCGGCGACGATCACCTGCACCAACGAGGCGGTGGCCCTGGGCCTCCTCCAGGCGCCGGGGGCGCTGGGCGCCGACATCGCCGTGGGCGAGGCGCAGTCCTTCGGCAGCGGGATGAACTTCGGCGGCCCGGGCGTCGGCTTCTTCGCCACCAAGGACAAGCACGTCCGGCAGATGCCGGGCCGGCTCTGCGGCGCCACCGTCGACAAGAACGGCCAGCGCGCCTTCGCCCTCACCCTGGTGACCCGCGAGCAGCACATCCGCCGCGAGCGCGCCACCTCGAACATCTGCTCGAACCAGGGCCTCGCCGCCGCCGCGGCGACGATCCACCTCAGCCTGCTGGGCAAGCACGGCCTCCGCGCCCTCGCGCTCCTCAACTACCGGCGCGCCGCGTACGCCCGCGCCGAGCTGGCCAAGGTGGGCGTCACCGCGCACTTCTCCGGGCCGACCTTCAACGAGTTCGTGGTGAAGGGCCCGAAGGACACCCTCCAGCGGATCCGGAAGGCCGGCCTCGCCGGCGGCCTGGTCCTCGAGTGCTACTACCCCGAGCTCGGCGAAGAGGCGCACCTCCTCTGCGTCACCGAGCTCCACGACAAGGCCCGCATCGACGCGCTGGTCCAGGCGCTCGCCTAGGAGGACGACGTGGCCGACAACAGCATCCCCCAGACCTCCCCCGGCGTGCGCGGCATCCAGTACCGCGAGCCGCTGATCTTCGAGCGCTCGGAGCCCGGGCGCACCGGCGCCTCGCTGCCCGCCGCCGGCGTCCCCGAAGCCGACCCCGCCGCGGAGATCCCGGCGGAGCTCCTCCGGGGCGAGATCGAGAACATGCCGGCGGTGAGCGAGGTCGAGGCCTTCCGGCACTTCGTGCGGCTCTCCGCGCAGAACTACGGCGTGGACACCGGGCTCTACCCGCTCGGCTCCTGCACGATGAAGTACAACCCGAAGATCAACGAGTGGGCGGCGCGGCTCCCGGGCTTCTCCGGCGCCCACCCGATGGCGCACTTCGACGACTGCCAGGGCGCCCTCGAGCTGATGTACCGCCTGGAGCGGGCCCTCACCGAGATCGCCGGGATGTACGAGACCACCCTGCAGCCGTCCGCCGGCGCCCAGGGCGAGTTCACCGGCATCAAGATCATCCGGGCCTACCACCTGGACAAGCACGGCACCCCGCGGAAGAAGGTGCTGATCCCCGACTCCGCCCACGGCACCAACCCCGCCTCCGCGGCGCTCAACGGCTACGACGTCGTCGAGCTGAAGTCGAACCGCGACGGCGTGCTCGAGCCGGGCGTGGTCGCGGCCGCGATGGACGAGGACGTGGCCGGGTTGATGATGACCAACCCCAACACCCTCGGCGTCTTCGAGCAGCACGTGAAGGAGATCGCGGAGATCGTTCACGGCAAGGGCGGCCTCGTCTACGGCGACGGCGCCAACATGAACGCGCTCCTCGGCATGGCGCGGCCCGGCGACATGGGCGTCGACGTCATGCACTACAACCTGCACAAGACCTTCTCGACGCCCCACGGCGGCGGCGGCCCCGGCTCCGGCCCGGTGGCAGTGGTGAAGGCGCTGGCCCCGTACCTCCCGCGGCCGCGGGTGGTGAAGGACGGCGATCGCTACCGGATGGACTTCACCGGCGAGAAGTCGATCGGCAAGCTCCGCACCTTCTGGGGCAACTTCGGGGTGATGGTCCGGGCGTACACGTACATCCGGGAGCTGGGCGCCGAGGGCCTCAAGGCCTGCTCCCAGCTGGCGGTGCTCAACGCCCAGTACCTCCGCGCGCTCCTCGCCGACGAGTACCAGCTCGCCTACGAGACCCGCTCGCTCCACGAGGTGGTGTTCAGCGACCGGAAGCAGGAGGAGCACGGCGTCAAGACGATGGACATCGCCAAGCGCCTCATCGACCACGGGTACCACCCGCCGACCGTCTACTTCCCGCTGATCGTCCACGACGCGCTGATGATCGAGCCGACGGAGACGGAGACGAAGGAGAACCTCGAGGCCTTCGCGGAGGCGATGAAGGCGATCTCCCGCGAGGCGAAGGAGAACCCGCAGGCGCTCCACGACGCCCCGCAGCGCACCATCGTCCAGCGCCTCGACGAGGTCCGGGCGGCCCGGAAGCCGATCCTCCGCTGGACCCCGGGGATGAAGGTCGAGTAGTTCGCCGGGGCCGGGTAACCGACGGCCGACCGGCAACCGGTTTTCCAAACAAGGGCTCGCGCGATCGCTCGCGCGGGCCCTTCGTTTTTCCGCCGGAGCGCGCCCGCGTGGCCCGGGTTTCGGGCCCTCCCTACCTTCCGGGAGAGGAGGATCCGGCGGATGTCCCAGTACGACAACCAGGACTACTACAAGGTCGGCGGCACCAGCGGGGGCCCGACCGGCCCGCTGCACCAGTTCAAGCGGATGGTCTCGCAGAGCCGCTCCGTCCTCGACCGCGACCAGGAGCGGGTCCTCCCCGGCGAGCGGCCGAGGGCCGGCCTGAAGCCCGGCGGCAAGGGCGGCAAGAAGCCGTCGGTGGTGGACCGCCTGACCCGGGTCTCCGGGACCGCCGGCGTCAGCACCCGGGCCAAGCCCACCGCCACCCTCACCGAGGAGGAGCTCGAGGACGCCCGCCGCGGGCAACGAGCGATGCGGGAGGCGGAGCAGGAGATCCCCACCACCGGCTACGAGGACGTGGCCAGCCCGACGCCGTCCGAGGCCGGACCGCCGGCCAGCGTCGAGGAGCGCGAGGGGCGGGGAGACGCTCGCTTCGAGCGCGACGGTGCGGAAGCCGCCTCCGGGCGCGAGGAAGAGGAGCGGTTCGGGATCCCGGCGGGCGCGGAGCAGGTCCGGCCGCTCGACGTGCCGGCCTGGGCGATGCCCGCGCTCCGGCCCTTCCGCCCGATGATGCGGCTGATCGGCGGCGCCGCCCGGATCCTCGATTCCCCGGTGCGCTACACGCTGGACGCGATGCAGCAGCTCGGCCGCCTGGCGGAGGCCCGGCCCCGGAGGACGTAGCGCCCGCGCGCGGGACACGAAGGTGGCGGGGCTCGGTTTCCCGCGGCCCGGTGGGGAACGGGAGGTGGCGATGGCGGCCGTCGACGAACAGCGAGGGGACGACGGCGCGCTCTCGCTGCTCGCGGGGGCGCTCCACGCGCTGCGTGGGCGGGGCCTCGCCGGCAGGCCGCCCCGGGCCTCGGGCCGCCGCTTCGTGATCGTCCACCTCGACGGCGTCTCCCGCGGCGCCCTCCAGGACGCGATGGCCCGCGGGATCATGCCCTACCTCTCCCGGCGCCTGGCGGCCGGCGGGCTCGAGCTGGTCCCGGCCTTCGCCGGCGCCCCCGCCTCGACGCCCGCGTTCCAGGCGGCGCTCCTCTACGGCGCCGCCCCCGACGTCCCCGGCTTCCTTTGGTGGGATCGCCGCCGCAACAAGGACGTGCGGATGGACACGCCCGCCGAGGCCCTGCGCCTCGAGGAGATGCTCGCCGCCCGGCACGGCCCGGGCCTCCTCGCCGGCGGCTCGGCCTACTTCTCGATCCTGGGCGGCGGTGCCTCGGAGCCGGCCTTCACCACCAGCCGCCTCGCCAAGTCGGGCCCGCTCTTCGGCGGTCCCGACCGGAAGAACGCCTGGGATCACCTGGCCAGCGCCCTCGCCCACGCCGGCCCGGTCCTCTCGATCGTCGGCGCCGCCGGCAAGGCGGCCCGCTTCGCCTGGGACTCCGCCCAGTGGGCGCTCCGGGTCGGCCGGCTGAAGCACGAGCCGACCTTCCTCCGGAACCGGGTGCTCCTCTCCTCGCTGGCCACGGAGGTGGCCACCGACCTCTCGCTCCTCGACATCGCCCGGGGGGTGCCGGCGATCTACACGGTCTACGCCGGCTACGACGAGGTGGCCCACCGCCGCGGGCCCTCCGCCCCGGAGGCGATCGAGGAGTTGGCCGCCGCCGACCGGGGCATCGAGGCCCTCGATCGCGCCGTCGCCCTGCGGCCGGAGCTGGGCTACGATCTCTACGTCCTCTCCGATCACGGCCAGGAGGAGACCCGGCCGATCGAGCGGGTCCTCCACGGCCCGAACCTCGCCGACTGGATCCTCGCCGCCGACCAGCGGGGCCGGGTCGATCCGGCGGCGGTGAAGGCGATCGCCCGGCAGCGGCTCCGCCACGAGCGGCACGCCGCCTTCTCGTTCCTGGGTTGCGCCGACGGCTGCAGCCCGGGCCAGGCCCGGGAGGGCGGCGGCGACGAGCGGCGCCCGCGGGTGGTGGTCTCCGACGCCGGCGACTTCGCCCACGTCTACTTCGCCGACCTCGAGCGGTCGCCGGAGCTTCCGGAGATCGAGGCCCGCTGGCCCGGGATCCTCGCCGCCGTCCTCTCCTGCCCGGCCAGCGGCCTCGTCGCGGTCCGGGGCGGCACCCGCGGGTTCGCCTTTCTCCGGGGCCGGCGCTTCGACCTCGCCGATCCCGCCTCCCTGGACGGCCTCCTCGGCTATCCGGGGCGGCTCCTCGCCGACTACGCGGCGACGATGCTGGCGATGCCCTCGGCCGGCGATCTCCTCGTCTTCGGCGCCGGCGTCCCGGGCGGCGACGTGGCCTACTCCTGGGAGTTCGGCTCCCACGGCGGCCTCGGCCGGGGCGATGTCGAGACATTTTTTATCCATCCGGCCAGGGTGCGTTTCGAGCGGCGGGTCGAGGGGCCGCTCGACCTGTATCGCTTCTTCACCGAACGCTACGGCGGGCATGCGCGGGCCGGAAGCTAGCGGGGACGATGCGGCCCGGGAGCTGGTGGTCGCCTCCTACAACATCCACGGCGCCGTCGGCACCGACCGGCGGTTCGACCTGGGCCGGATCGCCCGGGTGATCGAGGAGATCGATCCCGACGTGGTGGCCCTCCAGGAGGTGGGCGACATCCGCGGCCGTAGCCCCGCCGGCGACCACGCCTCCGGGCTCGGCGAGCGGCTCGATCGCGCCGTGCTCTACCAGCCCACCATGCAGAAGCGGGGGCGCGCCTACGGGAATGCCATCCTCACCCGGCTGCCGGTGGAGGGGAGCCGCAGCTACGACCTCTCCTTCCGGACCCGGGAACCCCGGGGATGTCTCCGGGCCGATCTCCGCCTGGGCGGCACCGCCCTCCATGTCTTCGCCGTGCACCTGGGTCTCACCCGGGGTGAACAGCGGGCCCAGGCCTCGATGCTGCTCGGCGCCGACATCCTCCGGGACGCCGCGGTCTCCTGGCCGCTGGTGGTGCTGGGTGACTTCAATTTCTGGTTTCCGGGGCCGATCGCCCGGACCATCCGCCGGGCCCTGGTCGACGCGGCGGTGGAGGTCGGCTCGCCGGAGCCGACCTACCCGGCCCGGATGCCGGTGTTTCGCCTCGACCGGGTCTACGTCGACGCGGCCTGGGACGTGCGCTGGACCCGGGTCCACGTCTCGCCGCTCTCCCGGCTGGCGAGCGACCACTTCCCGCTGGTGGCCGGCCTCCGCTTCCGGCCCCGGATCACCGCCCTGCCCCCCGGCGCCTCCGGCGGCACGCTCCATCCCCCGCCGGGCGAGACGTCGGCGGCCGGCCGCCCCGTGGGCGCTCCGATCGCCCCGGGCCCGGGTGTGGAGCCTCCCCCCGTTGGACCACTGCCGGAGGCCCGGGGCGGGCCCTAGCTTCCCCGCGACATGGCTCCACCTTCACCTCACGACGATGTTCCGTCGATGCGGCCCCCGGACCGCCCGCGGCCTCGCGACCCGGACGAGATCCGGGCGGAGATCGAGCGGGCCCGGGACGAGGTGGCGGACACGCTGATCCTGCTCCGGGACGAGGTCCAGGCCCGGCTCGACTGGCGATGGATGGTGCGGCGCCGGCCCTACGCCGCCCGGGGGGGGGGGGTGTTCGCCGGGGTGGGGGTGGGGGGGGGGGTGGGGGGGGCGGGGGG
>JAEZJH010000558.1 GCA_023436385.1 Pseudomonadota bacterium | reverse complement strand
CGTCCACGGTGAGCGCGAAGCCGGCCTCCGGTAGCGCGGGCACCGGATCGGTCGGGTGGCGCAGCAGGACGAACAGCTTCACCGCCAGGGGCGCCTTCCCGTTCGGGCAGGCGGAGCCCTCGAGCGCCAGGGGTACCGACCCGGGCTCCTCGGCTGCGACCTCTCCGGGCGTCCCCACCTCCTCGGGCGGATCGGCCGGCTCCTTCTCCGTGGGCCGCGACGACGCGCAGGAGAGGAGCGCCAGCGACGAGAGGAACGTCATGGTCCGGACCGATCGCATCGGCACCTCCGGCGCCCCTGGGAGCGGCCCGAGGGCCGCTCCCACGCCTAATCCATGCGCGCGAAGCGCGTTTCTTCCGTGGGCCGGTCTCGGGGGCCGGGGCACGGAGACGAGCACAGGGCCCCGAACGTAACACCTCTTCCGAAACCCGGGTTCGTGCTTCCCGTGCACACCAGCGCTCCCTAGGTTTTCCCCAGTCCGGGGACCCGGCGGACGGGCGGGCGGCGGAGGTGGGCGGTGAGGCTCTCGATGGTGGCCCTGGTGGGGCTCGGTGGCCTTTCCCTCGTGGCCGGGGCCTGTGGCGACGGGCGGCTCCGGGCGGAGGACGGGATCGCGCAGGTGGAGCCGCCGACGGTCGACTTCGGCCGGGTGGCCCTGGGGGCGACGGCGGTCCGGGAGGTCCGGGTCCGGAACCTGGGCCGCGCCCCGCTCTCGCTCCTCGAGCTGGCGATCGACGGGCTCGATCGCGACGTGGCGATCATCAACCACGGCGATTGGCGCCTGGGTGCGGGCGACGAGACGGTCCTCGAGCTGCGCTACACGCCGGCGATCGAGGAGATCCTCGCGCGCACCCTCACCGTGGGCGTGGACAACCGGATCGAGCCCACCGTCGCGGTGCCGGTCACCGGTCTGGCGCTCCGGCCGCGGATCCTCCCCGAGCCGGCGGCCCTCGACTTCGGGCGGATCGAGCTGGGGGTCGCGGAGCGCCGCACCCTGGGCCTCCGGAACGACTTCGAGCTTCCGGTGGAGGTGCGGCTCACCGGCACCGGCGATCCCCAGTTCGCCGCGCCGGTGGCGACGGTGGTGGTCCCGCCCTTCTCCACCCACGAGCTGGACCTCACCTACCTCCCGGCCCGCGTCGGTCCGGCGGCGGGGGCGATGGTCCTCCTCCCGTGCCCGCTCTGCACCGACGCGGCGGTGCCGCTCGCCGGCGTCGGCCTCGATCGGGCGCTCCTCGTCGACCCGCCGATCCTCGACTTCGGCCACGTGCCGATCGATCGGCTCGCCACCCGGGAGCTGACCCTGGCCAACGACTCGAGCCATCCGCTGGAGATCTTCTCCGTGGCCACCGACTCGGCGCACCCGGCCTTCGGGGCCGACACCCTGGCGATCCGCCTCGCCCCCGGCGCGAGCACGCGGCTCCCGGTGCGCTTCGGCCCCACCCGGCTCGGCCGCGACGAGAGCGCCCTCGAGGTGCGGACCTCCTCGGTGCGCGAGCCGGTCTCCCGGATCGTCGTCCGGGGGGTCGGCGGCGGCCCGGAGATCGCGGTGGTCCCGGGGGCGGTCGACTTCGGCGACGTCCCCGAGGGCGGCCTGGTCACCCGGCAGGTCCGGCTCACCAACGTCGGCGCCGATCCCACGCTGCCGCCCCTCCGGATCGAGGCGGTGACCGTGGCCGGCTCCGCGGAGTTCCGGGCCGACCTCCCGGCGCCGGTGGAGCTGGGCCCGGGGGCGTTCCTCGATCTCGACCTTCACTACGCCCCGGTCGATCCGGGCGGCGACGCCGCGGAGGCGGTCGTCGTCTCGAACGACGGCTCGAACCCGGAGGTGCGGATCGCCCTCTCCGGCCGGGCCACGGTGGCGCCGCCCTGCACCCTGGAGCTGGCGCCGGGCCGGCTCGACTTCGGCACCCTCGACGAGCGCCGGGGGGCGGTGCTCGGCTTCACCCTCCGCAACACCGGCACCACCCTCTGCGTGCTCCGGGACCTGCGCCTCGCCCCCGGCTCCGACCCGGTCTTTCGCCTGCCCGGCGCGCCGCCGGAGGGCTTCCTCTTGAACCCCGGCCGCTGGTTCGGGCGGATGGTGGCCTTCGATCCCCTGGCGGTGAACGCCGGCGCGGGCGCCTACACCGGCGAGGTCGAGGTCTGGATCGTCGAGAACGGCGTCCGGCGGCGGATGGCGATTCCGCTCGCCGCCCAAAGCGCCCGCGGGTGCCTCGTCCCCGCGCCCCGGTTTCTCGATTTCACCTCCGGGCGGCCGGAGTGCGGGCCCCGGAGCGGGACGCTGGCCTTCACCAACGTCTGTTCGGACCCGATCACCGTCGGCTCGATCGCCCTCGGCACCGGCAACAACCCGGGCGAGTTCACCATCGACGCGGCGCCGGCGACGCCCCTGGCCCTCGGCGGCGGCGACGGCTTTACCGTGGACCTCACTTGGCGCGCCGCCACCCGCGGCCCCTCGTACGCGCCGCTCTTCGTGGCGGAGTCGGGGCGACCGGGGCCGCTCATGGTCCCGCTCCTGGGGAGCCTGCACGAGGAGGGCACCCGGACCGAGGTTTACACCCAGCACCGGGCCGACGCGGTGGACGTGCTCTTGGTGGTCGACAACTCCAGCTCGATGGCGGAGGAGGGGCCGCGGCTCGCCGGGGCGACCGGTGCGCTCTTCGACGCCGCCCAGGCCCGGGGCGTCGATCTCCGGGTGGCGGTGACCACCACCGGCCTGGTGCCGTCGGGCGCCGATCCCCGCTGCCCCGGCGGCGCCGACGGCGGGGAGGCCGGACGGTTCTTCCCGGTGGACGGGAGCCGCCCCCGGATCGTCACCGCCGCCACGCCCAATGCCCGGAGCGTGCTCGCCGCCAATACGCAGGTCGGCACCTGCCACTACCTGGAGCAGGGGATGGAGGCGATGCGGCTGGCGTTGTCGGCGCCGCTGGTCACCGGGGAGAACCGGGGCTTTCTCCGGCGGGAGGCTCGGCTCGGGGTGGTCTTCGTCTCGGAGGAGGACGACCACTCCGGCTTTCCGGTGCAGGAGTACGTCGCCTTCCTCCGCGACCTGAAGGGCGGGGGCGCGGTGGCCGGGGGGATCGTCGACGTCGACCAGCGCTGTGCCGCCACCTCCGGCGTGGCCCACCGCTACCTCGAGCTGGCGGCGGCCACCGGCGGGGTGACGGCGTCGATCTGCCAGGGCGACTTCACCGCGCCGCTCCGGGCGATCGCCGACCGGGCCTACACCCCGGAGACCGGGTTCGCGCTGGCGGAGGTCCCCGACGCGGCGGGGGTGATCGTCGCCGTGGACGGCGTCCTGGCGCCGCCGTCGAGCTACCTCTACGACGCCGGGAGCAACGAGATCCGGTTTCACGCTCCGCCGTCCCCGGGGGCCCGGGTCGAGGTGACGTACACACCGGCGTGCCGGTAGGCCGGGCGGCGACCGGGCAGGCGCCCGGCGGGCACCTGTTTCGCCCCGGCGGCCGCCGGCGTGGTATCTCCGGTGGTTCGCCGGATGTCCCGGCGGAACCCCGGAGAGCCGCCGCCGATGTG
>JAEZJH010000556.1 GCA_023436385.1 Pseudomonadota bacterium | reverse complement strand
ACCGTCAGCTCGGCGCCGATCCCCCAGGAATCGAGGAGCGCCCGGCCGGCGAGCCCGACCGCCGCCGCCAGACCGGAGAGCACCAGGGCCATGGCCACGGTGAGCGCGGCCACGCCGTGGACGAAGGGCGCTGCCCGGAGGCCGGCGAAGGCCCGGCGGAGGACGTGGCGGAGGCGGGTCACGAGGACACCTCCGCCACCTTGCCGCCCTCGAGGCGGATGGTCCGTCGGGGAAAGCGCTTCAGGATCGAGGGATCGTGGGTGGCCACCAGCACCGTGGCCCCCCGGGCGTTGGCCCGGGTGAGCAGCTCCATCACCTCCGCGGTCCGCTCCGCGTCGAGGTTGCCGGTGGGCTCGTCGGCGAGGAGCACCTGGGGATCGTTGACCAGGGCCCGGGCGATTGCCACCCGCTGCTGCTCGCCGCCGGAGAGCCGCTCCACCGGCGTCCCCTCCCGATCGGCGAGGCCGACCTGCCGGAGCCCGGCGAGGACCTTGCGATGCAGCTCCCGGGGCGGCGTCCCCACCACCTCGAGGGCCAGGGCCACGTTGTCGAACGCGGTCCGGCCGGCGAGGAGCTTGAAGTCCTGGAAGATGACCCCGAGGTTGCGCCGGAGGTACGGCAGGGCCGAGGCCCGGAGGTGGCCGAGATTCTTGCCGCCGACGAGGACCTGCCCCTCGGTCGGCGTCTCGGCCGCCATGATCAGGCGCAGGAGCGTGCTCTTCCCCGCGCCGGAGGGACCGGTGAGGTAGACGAACTCGCCCTTGGGCACCTCGAGGCTAACGTCCTCGAGGGCGGGGCGAGCCCCGCCATACTCCTTGGTGACGTGGAAGAGCCGGATCATCGACCCGGAGCTTACTCGCCTTTCAGGTAGGCGCGCACCGAGCGAGCGATCCCCGCCGCGTCGAGGCCGTGCTTCGCCACCAGGTCCTCGGGCGAACCCGACTCGCCGAAGACGTCGTCGACGCCCAGGCGCTTCACCCGGCACGGGAACCGCTCGGAGAGCGCCTCCGCCACCGCGCCGCCGAGGCCGCCGATGATGGTGTGGTCCTCGGCGGTGAGCACCTTGCCGCCCGCCTCCTTGGCCGCCGCCACCACGCCCTCGACATCGAGGGGCTTGACGGTGTGGACGTTCACCACCGCCAGCGAGATCCCCTCGGCGGCGAGCGCCTCCGCCGCCTGGAGCGCCGGGTGGACGGTGCCGCCGGAGACGAAGATCACCGCGTCCTTGCCGCTCCGGAGCGGATCGACCTTTCCGAACCGGAACCGGTAGCCCTCGGCGTGGACGCGCTCCACGTTCTGCCGGGTGAGCCGGAGGAACGCCGGGCCGTCGTGGGAGGCGAGGTACTCCACCGCCGCGGCGGTCTCGAGGTCGTCCGCGGGCTGGACCACCGCCATCGTCGGGATCGCCCGCATGATCGCGATGTCCTCGAGGCCCTGCTGCGAGTAGCCGTCGTCGCCGATCGCCACGCCGGCGTGGGTGCCGACCAGCACCACGTTGGCCTTCGAGTAGGCCACCGAGATCCGGATCTGGTCGTAACGGCCGGTGAGGAAGCAGGCGAAGGAGCAGCAGAAGGGCCGCTTCCCCGCCAGCGCCAACCCCGCCGCGGTGGAGATCATGTTCGCCTCGGCGATCCCCATCTCGAAGAACCGCTCCGGGAACTTCTTGGCGAACAGCTCCGACTTCGTCGACTTCGAGAGGTCGGCGTCGAGCACCACGATGTCGGTGCGCTTCTCGCCGAGGGCTGCCACGGCCTCCCCGAACGCCTGCCTCGTCGCCTTCTTTGCCATGTTCGGTCTCTCCCGGCCTAGCGCTTGGTCAGCTCGGCGATCGCCTGCTTCGTCTGCTCCGCGTTCGGCGCGGAGCCGTGCCACTCGCAGCGTCCCTCCATGAAGGAGACGCCGCGGCCCTTCACCGTGTCGGCGACGATGAACGTCGGCTTGCCCTTCGTCGCCTTCGCCGTGGCGATCGCCGAAAGGATCTGGCCGACGTCGTGGCCGTCGATCCGGAGCACGTTCCAGTTGAAGGCGCGGAGCTTGTCCTCGATCGGCTCGAGGCTCATCACCTCGTTGGTCGGCCCGTCGATCTGGCCCTTGTTGTAGTCGAGGATCACGGTGAGCCCGTCGAGGCCGAACTTGGGCGCGCTCATCAGCGCCTCCCAGACCTGCCCCTCCTGCATCTCGCCGTCGCCGCACACGCAGAAGGTGTGGAAGCGGCCGCCGTCGAGCCGGGCGGCGAGCGCCATCCCCTGGGCCACCGACAGCCCCTGCCCCAGCGAGCCGGTGCAGGCCTCGACGCCGGGGCCCTTGAGCATCCAGCTCACCGGGTGGCCCTGGAGCCGGCTCCCCAGCTGCCGGAGCGAGAGCAACTCGTCCTTGGCGATGTAGCCGGCCTCGGCGAGGCAGGCGTAGACCGCCGGGACGCCGTGGCCCTTGGAGAGGACGAAGCGGTCGCGGTCCGGCCACTCGGGGTTCTTCGGATCGTGCTTCAGGACCTCGAAGATCAGCGCCGTGGCGATCTCGATCGCGGAGAGCGAGCCGCCGGGGTGACCGGAGCCCGCCTTGGAGAGCATCTGGATGATGTCGCAGCGGAGACGCCAGGCGGTCTCGGAGAGGGCCTGGATCCGGGCCGGATCGACGCCGTGGGGCGCTAGGGAACTGGGCTGCATGAAGGATCTCCCGGTGGGGTCGGGTGCGAAACGGCGCGGAACCTAACAGGAGGGTCCTGCCGATTCAACCGACCCCGGGCGCGAGACGATCCAACCCGCCGGGTCCAGGGGCGGCCTAGCGGGCGCTCGCGCCCGAGTCGAACTCGCCGGAGACGAGGCGCCGGAGCAGGCTCTTGTGCTGCTCTTCCATGCGCTTGCGCAACAACGGGACGAGGTCGGGCGCGCCGCGGAGGTCGGCGTAGGAGCTCCGGGTCGAGGCCACCACCGCGCCGGCGAGGAACAGGTGGGTGGTGAGGCGGGCCTCCTGCACCCCGGAGTCCTCCGTCTGCAGGTGGAACACCCGGCCGCCGTGGCGGACGTCGTGATTGAAGCCCGGAAGCACGTCAGTGCTCGCCCACCGGTCCCGGCGGATCGATCACCAGGGTCTGGGGCGCCTCCGCCCGGCCGAACGGCGTGGCCACGGTGATCCGCCCCTCGCCCGAGAGCGTCCGGGGGACGAAGAACCGGACCTGCCGGCTGCTCCACCAGAGCTGGTCCACCGGCACGATCTGGCCGCCGATGGTGACGGCGTCGGGGAGGACCGGCTCGTCGAGGAGGTACTCGCCGGTGATCGTCACCTCCGCCCCGGCCTCGAGACGGGACGGCTCGACCTTGGCGATCTGCGGCGGCGGGCAGGGCCAGACCGCCGGGAGGATCCGATCCCCGCCGGCCTCGTTCCCGTCCTCGTCGACCACGGTGACGGCGAACCAGTGCACGTTCCCGTAGGTGAGGTTGCCCCAGCGGTAGGTGCCGTCGACCCGATCGCTCACGTCGTACTTGAGCGGCATCGAGTCCGGGCCGGTCCGGTTGCGGTAGACGAGCAGCTCGTAGCGGAGCTTCTCCGGCGGCGTCACGTCGTCGGTGGCCCGGCTCCAGCGCAGATCGACCTGGTCGACCTCGCCCGGAATCAGCGTGACGGACTCGAGGCCGGCGAACACCGGGATCTCCGGCGGCGGCTCCCGGGAGCTGCCGTCTTCGCCGCCGCAAGCCGCGGCCAGCGCCGCGATCGCGAGGAAGGCCGGTCGCCTGGTCATGCTCGTTCGCCCCTCCCGCCAAACCGTCCGTTCGGCAAGGCGGCAGAGGATCGTTCCTTCGGCGGGCGACGTCAACCGGGCAGGTTGTCCCGGGTCGCAGGCCGCCCTACACGTCCACCTGCTCGACGTGGTCGGGGACCTGTCCCAGAAACCGCGCGGCGATCTCCGGGAAGCGGGCGGGCACATCGGTGACGAAGGTGCGACGGGTGGGCGGCAGGGTCGCCCGCGGCACCAGACCGGAGTCGATCGCCCCGGCCACCGCCGCCGCCGTCGCCTCGGCGGAGTCGACCAGCCGCACCTCCGGCCCGAGCACCGCGCCGATCTCCGCCTGGAGGAGGGGGTAGTGGGTGCAGCCCAGGACCAGGACGTCGAGGGCGCCGCGGAGATCGCCCAGGTACCGTTCCGCCACCGCCCGCGGCACGTCGCCCCGGATCCAACCCTCCTCGGCGAGCGGCACGAACAAGGGGCAGGGCCGGGCCACGACCTCCACGCCCGGTAGGTGCGCGGCGAGGGCCCGCTGGTAGGCGCCGGAGGCGATGGTCCCGGCGGTGCCGATCACCCCCACCCGCTTGTTGGTCGCCAGCGCCGCCGCGGTGCGGGCCCCGGGATCGACCACGCCGATCACCGGGATCGGCAGCTCGGCCTGGAGCGTGGGGAGGGCGTGGGCGGTGGCGGTGTTGCAGGCCACCACCAGGAGCTTCAGGTTCCGGGCGGAGAGGAAGCGGGCGTTGTTCCGCGAGTAGCGGATCACCACCTCGGGGCTCTTCGAGCCGTAGGGGACCCGCGCCGTGTCGCCCAGGTAGATCGTCGATTCGCCGGGCAGGCGCCGGTGGATGGCGGCGAGGACGGTGAGCCCGCCCACACCCGAGTCGAAGACCCCGATCGCCGCTTCTTCCACGCCGCCTCCGGTTCTCGTCGCGCCGCCCGCACGGCTTGGCGGGGCGCGAGGCGTTCACGCCGAAGGCCGCGTCTACACCTTCCCGGCCCGCGGCGCCACGGCCGCGGGGTCTCGATCGGCCGCCGGACCGGTCGCCCTCCGCGCGACCGGCCGGGCGCCCACGGGACTAGACCGCGTCGATCGCCGCGAGGTCGACGGTAATCTGCAGTTCGTCGCCGGCCGGCACCGTGTTGGTCCCGTTCGCCTCGTACAGCTCCGTGGTCAAGTCCGCGGCGAGCCCGGTCAGGGTCCAGGTCGTCGTCCCGGGAGCGAGGTTCTCGATGGCGATCCCCTCGACGCCGTCGCTGGCGCAGGGCACGGTGTCGTCGAACTGCCCGGGGATGGTCACCCGGACCTCCGAGACGCCGGCGGTGGCGCAGTTCCCGCCGCCGAAGGTCCAGAAGAAGGTCAGGACCCCGGTCTCCTCGACCGGCCCGCCGATCGGCACCAGGTCCGCCGGCACGGTGAGGTCCCGGTCCAGGTCGACGATCCCGGTGGCGCTGTAGAGGATCGTGTCGTCGACGCCCAGCCCGTCGATCCGCCAGGTGTAGGTGCCCCGGGGGAGGTCCTCGAAGATCCGGCCGCCCTCCGGCGGGCAGAGCACCGTCTCGTCCGCCACCCGCGGCCCTTCCATCCGGATCCACACCCGGTCCACCTCGGGCACCTGGGCGCAGGTGGCGCCGTCCAGGGTGATCGCGAAGATGAGGTCGAACTGGTCGGTGGGGAGGGGGCCGATGTCCCCGCGGTGGTGGCGGTCGTCGTCCCCGTCGATGACGCACCCGGAGGCGAGGAGGACGACGGCCGAAGACGCGGCGAGCACGAGGGTCTTCATGGGCTCTCCGTCAGCGGAGCTGCAGGTAGAAGTCGTTGTAGCCGGCGAGGACGTCGATGTCGAAGGCGCCCCACCAGCCGGAGGGCTCGCCGAAGACCTCCACCCGGTACGGTCCGGGGTAGAGCCCGTCGACGATCAGCGTCCCGTCCCAGCAGTTCACGGTGAACTCGTCGATCCGGTAGTAGTCGTCGAGCACCACGGTGACGGTGTCGACGTCGGCGGCGCGGCAGGAGAGGCCGGGGTAGAACTCCCAGGTGAACGCCGCGGTGGCCTCGACCGGCTCGGTCCAGTGGTAGTGGTCGTCGTAGTGGTCGTCGGGAAGGTCGATCACGCAACCGGTGGCGACAAAGGCGGAGAGGACCAGGGTGGGGACGATCGCGCGCATGGCGTACTCCTCGGACTACGGCGTCAGATGCACGAACAACTCGTTGTCACCGCTGCGCAGCCGGACCTCCGCCGCCGCGAACCAGTCGTTGTCGGACCAGAACTCGACGTAGTAGAGGCCGGGCTCGATATCGAACCGGATCCCGCCGTCCGTGCAGGGGATCCCGACGAACTCGTCGACGGAGCCGTCGCCGAGGTCCTCCACCCACACGTCGACGTACCGCGCCCCCGCCTCGGCGCATCCCTGCCCCGCGAAGTCCCAGAGGAAGGTCACGTCCGCCTCCCCCTCGTGGACGACGCACCCGGCGAGGCCGGAAGCGAGGGCGACAACGGCGAGGACGCTGGCGATGGATCGAGTCGACATGGCGGCGTTCGCTCCTCGGCCGGTCCCGTCGGGGAACCCGGCGCGCTGCAGCCGACCCCTCGGACGTACGACGGGCGGCAGGAATTCAAGCCGACCCTTGTTCTACCTCCCGCGGCACCCGTCGGGGAACGGGCCGCGTTGACCCACCCCCACCCCCGTGCTAGGGCTTTTCGACCTCTATGACTCCCCCGATTGCCGCAGGAATCAACTACCTAGAAGCGATCCTGGCCGGAGGACCGGTCGGGATCACCGTCCTCCTCCTCCTCCTCTTCGCCTCGGTCTTCTGCTGGGGAATCATCGTCCGGAAGAGCCTGCAGCTCCGGACCGCCCGGGAGCAGTCCGCCCGGTTCCTCGAGACCTTCTGGCAGTCGAAGCGCCTGGACGAGATCTACGCCAAGACCGAGGTGATGAAGGACTCGCCGGTGTCGCAGGTGTTCCGGGCCGGCTACGTGGAGCTGGCGAAGCTGACCGGCGAGGAGACCCAGGGCCGGGTCGACGCCGACGGCCTCGAGAACATCGACCGGAGCCTCCGCCGGGCCGCCAACGCCGAGCTGACCCACCTCGAGGGACAGGTCGCCTTCCTCGGCACCACCGCCGCCGCGGCCCCGTTCGTCGGCCTCTTCGGCACGGTCTGGGGGATCATGCGCGCCTTCGGCGAGATCTACGCCGCCGGCAACGCCAACCTCGCCACCGTGGCCCGGCCGATCTCCGAGGCGCTGATCGCCACCGCGGTCGGCCTCTTCGCCGCCATCCCGGCGGTGGTCGCCTACAACCACTTCGTCGCCAAGATCAAGGTGCTCGACGCGGACATGTCGAACTTCGCGTCGGACTTCCTGAACATCATCAAGCGGCACTTCGTCCGCTAGAGAGGCCGACCAATGGGCTTCTCGAACGGAAACGGCGGCCGGGGCGGCCGCGGAACGCTGGCGGAGATCAACGTCACGCCGCTCGTCGACGTGATGCTGGTGCTCTTGATCATCTTCATGGTCACCGCCCCGATGATCCAGCAGGGCGTGAAGGTGGACCTCCCGGAGGCCAAGGCCGCCCCGGTGGAGGAGACGGAGAAGAAGCTGGTCCTCTCGCTCCGGAGCGACAAGGCGATCTTCGTCGGCGAGGCCGAGGTCGCTTTCGAGGAACTCGAGGAGAAGCTGGCGACCAACAAGAAGGCCCAGGACGACAAGGAGATCTACCTCCACGCCGACAAGGGCCTCCCCTACGGCTTCGTGGTCGAGGTGATGGCCGCGGTGCAGCGGGCCGGGATCCCGTCGATGGGGATGATCACCGATCCGGTGGAGCGCGTGGCGCCGCCGGCCGAACCGGGGAAGAAGCGGTAGTGGCGGCGGGAACCGGTCAGGCCCGGGTCTCGACCCCGGCGATGGAATCGCTGACACGGCGGCGGCAGCCCTACCCGTGGGCGCTGGTCGCCTCCGTCGCCCTGCACCTCGCGCTCCTCGGGGTGGCGGTGCTGGTGACGCAGCTCTCGAGCGGTCCCCGGATCGACCTCGGGCAGAAGCCGATCGCCGCCAAGCTGGTGCGCCTGGGGAAGCCCCGGGACGAGCGCCTGCTCCCGCGGAAGGAGACGGCCCCGCCGCCGCCGCCCGCCGCCAAAGAGGCGCCGGTGCCGGTGCCGCCGCCTCCGGCGCCGTCGCCGACGCCGGCCCCCGC
>JAEZJH010000549.1 GCA_023436385.1 Pseudomonadota bacterium | reverse complement strand
GCCTCGGAGAACCGGGCGCCGGACGGGCCCGTCACCGGCGCGGCCGGCGCGGCGGCGGCCTTGCGCCGCGCCTTGGCGTGCAGGTGCACGTGGGCGAGGAGCGCCGGCGAGAAGCGGGTGGAGCCGGGGAGCAGGCGGCTGGCCAGCTCCACCGGGAAGCCGTCCAGGTGGACGCGGAACGAGGCGAGGAGGTGCGGATCGACCTTCACCGCCAGCGCCAGCGGCGCCAGGAAATGCCGGCAGAACTGGGCGTACGCCGCCCACGGTTCGCCTTCCTGCCACGGTCCGAAGGAGAGGGTGTCGAGGAAGATCGGCCGGCCGCCGTGGAACTGCACGTTGAAGGCGGAGGCGTCGCGCAGGGTCATCCCGCGGGCGAGGGCCTCGCGCTGGAGCCGCAGGGTGAGGAGCCCGGCCTCCCGGAGCTGGGACGGACACCACTCGTACGGCTGGGTGATCCAGCGGAGCGGCTCGGGCTCGATCACCAGGGCGGCGCGATCGGCCTCCGCGGGCGGCACGTCGACCCGGCGGTGCCGGACCAGGAGCCCCTCGGCGTGGAGGTGGGCGATGAGCCCGGTCGACTCGGCGAGGGCGAAGCTCGCCTCGTAGCAGCGGTTGACCTGCCGGAGCAGGCGCCCGTCCCGGCGAAACACGAAGCCGGAGGGATCCCGGAAGGACGAGGGGAGCCTACCGTCCGTCATCGGCGTCCTTGGGGAGCGAGGTGGCGGCGGCGGGGGCGGAGGGCGACTCCTTCCGCGCGGCGAACCAGGCCTTGATCCGGCGCCAGTACATCTTCAGCGTGAAGAGCGCCGCCAGGAGGCTGGCGATTGCCGCCTGGAAGAAGACCGACCCCGTGCCGGGATCGACGTAGGCGGCGGCCGCGGCGGGGACGAGCAGCACCGCCGCAGCGGCCAACAGGTTCTCGATGCGCATGGCGTCTCCGGGACCGACGAAGCAGGTCGGCTATATCACGGTGGCCGGGGGGGCCCGGGTCGGGGCGCCCGACCGGGCGCTGCCGTGGCGGCCACGACCGGCTACGGCGCTCGCTCGATCAACCGGACCTCGTCGCCGATGGTGCGGTCGGCCTGCACGTTCCGGAGGACCGCCTCGTTCCCCTCGAGCTCCACGAAGACCGCGCCGTGCTCCAGGGAGGAGGCGAGGATCAGCGGGTGATCGAGCCGGCCGCCGGTGCCGGCGCCGCCGTGGCCGGCGACCACGTAGACGGTGCCGCCGTAGGGGCCCGGGCGCTTCTCGTAGGGGCTGACCGCGTCGAGGATGTGGCCCTCTGGGCGGGTCGGCGTGTCCCAGGCGCCGGAGATCAGCGCCGAGCGCTCGTACGAGTGGGAGTGGCCGGCAAAGACCAGGTCGACGCCGTGGCGATCGAGGATCGGGACCAGGTTCTCGCGGACGGTGACCTGCGGCTGCTCCCGGTCGGAGTCGTGGGTGCCGCGGCTGTAGGGCGCGTGGTGGAGCGCGGCGATCGTCCAGGGGGCGGTGCTCGCGGCGAGATCGCGATCGAGCCAGTCGAGCATCCGGCTGCCGCGGGAGAGGGAGCTGCCGGCGGTGTCGAGGACCACCACGTGCACCGGGCCGAAGTCGAAGGAGTAGTAGGCCTCGGTGCCCGAGGGGACGCCGCCGGCCTCGCCGTCCGCGGGGAGGACGAAGGCCTCGAACCAGGGGCCGGACTGCTCGCTCGAGTCGGAGGAGCGCTGCTCGTGGTTCCCCATCGCCGGCCAGACCGGGAGGCGGAGGAGGAGATCCGCGTAGACGGCGAAGAAGCGCTCGTCGAACTCCCAGGTCTCCCCGTCCTCGTAGGCGATGTCGCCGACGTGGAGGAGGAAGTCGGCGTCGGCGGTGCCGGGATAGGCGCGCATCGCGTCGGCCACCGCCCGCTGGGCGGCATTGCCCTTCCCCGAGTCGCCCAGCACCCAGAACGAGACCTTCCCGTCGGTGCCCGGCGGCGGCGCCGGGTCGTAGTGCTGGCCGGGGCCGGTCCGGAGCGGCGCATCGCCCTCGGTGTAGCCGTAGAAGATCCGCTGGCCGGCCGGGAGGCCCTCGAGGCGCACCGCGTGATCGCGGGCGGCGCCGTCCTCGACCACCACGCGGTCGAGCTGCTCGGGCGAGGTGCCCCAGGCCACCGTGCCGACGGCCGGCTCCCGGCTGCGCCAGGCGATCACCACCGCGTCGTGGGTGCCCTGCTGGAGATAGGCGGAGCGGGCCTCACGGCCCCCGGAGCCGGCACAGGCCAGGAAGGCGGTGCCGGCCACGAGGAGCCACGGCCAGAGGCCTGGTGGGCCGGCGAGCGAGCGACGTCGGGCCATGGGACCTCCGTCGCCGGAAGCTATCCAGGCGGGCGATGGTGGGCAAACCCGTTCCTGCGGCCCCGGGCGGCCGTGGCCACCTCACCCCACGGATCGGGCCGCTTTCGGCCCCCGGAGGGAGAACACCATGGCGGACAATCCCAAGACCTCGGGCGAGTGGGAGCAGCAGAAGGGCAAGGTGCGAGAGGCGTTCGGCGACCTCACCGGCAACAAGGAACAGAAGCGCAAGGGCCAGGTCGAGCAGGGCGCCGGCAAGGCCAAGGAGGTCGTGGGCCGCGTCGGGGAGGCGGCCAAGGACCTCTTCGACAAGGACAAGAACAATCCGTAGCCCGCGCCGCGCCGGTGCCTCGGATAACGCGCCGATCGCGACCCAAAGATAACGGGCGGCCGGGAGCCATCCCGCCGCCCGTTTCCGAGATCGACACCGGAGGACTTCAGTCCTCCTTGGTCTTCCACTGCTCCGGATCGGCGCCGATGCCCGGAGGCGCCTGGTGCATCGGCGGCCCGCCGAGCGGCGCGCCCATGGCGTGGTAGCCGCCGTCGACCATGATCATCGAGCCGGTGGTGGCGGGCAGCCAGTCGGAGAGCATCGCCACCGCCGTCCGGGCCACCGCCTCGTGGCTGGTGTGCGCGTCCCAGCCGAGCGGCGCCTGCCGCGTCCACCGGGCCTCGAGGTTCTTGAAGCCGGGGATGCCCTTGGCGGCCACGGTGATCAGCGGCCCGGCGGCGATGGTGTTGACCCGGATGCCCTTATTGCCCAGGTCACGGGCCAGGTACCGGGTGGTCGCCTCCAGGCCGGCCTTGCAGACGCCCATCCAGTCGTAGGTGGGCCAGGCGACGCGGTTGTCGAAGTCGAGGCTGAGGATCGAGCCCCCGGGCCGCATCAGCGGCGCCACCGCGGTGGCCAGCTCCTTGAGCGAGAACGTCGAGACCCGGAACGCGGTCTGGACGCTCTCCCACGGCGTCTTCAGGAAGTTGCCGCCGAGGGCGTCCTCGGGGGCGAAGGCGACCGCGTGGACCGCGCCGTCGACCTTGCCCCACCGGCCCTCGAGCTCGTGGCGGAGGCGGACGAAGTGGTCGGGCCGGGTGACGTCCAGCTCGAGGACCGCCGGCACCGGGTCGAGGCGCTTGGCGCTCCGCTCGGTGATCGAGAAGCCGCGGCCGAAGCCGGTGAGGATCACCTCCGCGCCCTGCTTCTGGCAGGCCTCGGCGATCAGGAAGGCCAGCGACTGCGGCGTCAGCACGCCGGTGACGAGGATTCGTTTGCCCTGCAGCAGCACGGATACAACCCCCTGGCAATATTTGGACCGCCTTGTAACCGCGGCGGGCACCTTCCCGCAACCCCGGGACCCCCAACGTGCGGACTATTGAAACGCCGCGGCGCGTCGAACGACCGTGCGAACGGTCGGCTCGACGCGCCGGGATGCGGCAAGCGGCGGGTGGTTGCGCCCGGACTAGAAGCGGGCCTGCAGCATCAGGTTGAAGCCCAACTGGTGGGGATCCTCGAACGTCCGGACCTTCTCCGAACCCAGGCTGGCGTCGGCGGAGATGGTCGCCCGGTTGGGATCGTAGACGTAGTAGAGCTCGCCGGCGGCGGCGAAGGCGTCGGAGATGTCGAGGCGGCTGGTCCCCTTCACCGAGAGGATCGGCTGCGCCTCTTCATCCGCCGGGAGCATGTCGAGGATCCCGATCTCCCGGACCACCACCGTGCGCCGGCCGACGTCGACCAACTCGCTGGGGTTC
>JAEZJH010000547.1 GCA_023436385.1 Pseudomonadota bacterium | reverse complement strand
CCCCTCGGCCCCTTGCCCGCCCGCAAGCCAGACGGGACCTGACCGTCCGCTCTCTCCACGACCCGGCCCCGGCGGACTGGCTCCGCCGGGGGGCCGTCTCCATCTTCCCGGCGCGAAGGCTACGAGGAGAAGGAGGGTGACGGGATGGGGATTCTCGCGTGGATCGTGATCGGCCTGATCGCCGGCCTGATCGCGAAGGCGATCATGCCGGGGAAGGACCCGGGTGGCTTCATCGTCACCGCGCTGCTCGGCATCGTCGGCGCGGTGGTCGGCGGTTGGATCGGCTCGGCGGCCTTCGGCCGGGGAGTCGAGGGGCTGAACTTCTGGAGCATCTTCCTGGCGGTGGTGGGGTCGCTGATCTGTCTCGGGGTCTACCGGATGGCGACCGGACGTAGACGCGTGACCGCCCACTGACGCCCGCCCAGCCGTCGACGCCGGTCGTGGCGCTCGCGACCGGCCCACGGCGAGCCCGGCTCCCGTCCCACGGGGCCGGGCGGCCGTGTGTCGAGCGGGTCTTGGCCCGGAGTTACAGCTCCTCGATCCGGTCCCGGGCGTCCCGGGCCAGCTCGGGGTGGCCCTGGGCGAGCCCGGCCTCCGCGCACCGACCGTAGGCGTCCCGCGCCGCGTCCTTCTCGTCGATCGCCGCGTAGGCGTCCCCGAGCGCGAGGAGCGCCGCGGCGTAGGTGGCGTCCTGGCGGAGCGCGGCCTCGAGGGCGTGGATCGCGTCGTCGTAGCGTCCGGCCTCGAGCAGGTACTTGCCCAGGGAGAAGTGGGTCAGGGGGCTGTCCGGGAAGTCCCGGACCATCTCGCGGAGCTGGCTTTCGCGGGGATCCATCGGTCACCTCGGCGCGGCAGGGTACCAGAGTTGCCCCGCGCCCGGTGCGTTACCCCGCCTCCGGAGCCAACCCGCGGACCACCGGCCCGGTGGGCGTCACCACCGCCCCGGCGGTCGCCAGCTCCGGCGCCCGCTCCGGCAGCGGCAGGTCCACCACCAGCACCCGCCGATCCGGCGCCTCCTTGCGGAGGAGCGGCAGGGAGACGTTGTAGACCGGCGTCCCGCCGGCGGTCCGGCCCGCGACCGTGCCGTGGTGGGCGTGGCCGTGAAAGCAGATGGTCGCCTCGTAGTGCTCGAGCGGCTCGGCCAGGCGCGAGGAGCCCAGGAACGGGATCACCTCCGGCCGCTCGCCCTCGCAGGTGGTGCGGATCGGCGCGTAGTGGAGGAGGGCGATGCGGACGTCGCACTCATCGATCTGGGAGAACGCCGCCTCGAGCTTGAGCGCCTCGTTGAGCGCCTCCTGCACGAACACCTTGATCGCGTTCTCGCCGAACGACTGCAGGATCGAGCGGTCGAAGCCGCCGGCGAAGCCCTTCACCCCGGCGATCCCCACCTGGCCGCCGGCGAGGAGGAAGCGGTCCCCGTCGAGGACGTGGATCCCGCCGTCCCGGAGGATCGCCGTCAGCTCCGCGGCCTTGCCCGACTCGTGATCGTGGTTCCCGAGCACCGCCACCTTCGGCGCCTTCACCTCCCGGAGCGCATCGGCCAGGCGCCGGGCCTCGTCGGGCGCGCCGTGGTCGGTGAGATCGCCCGGGAGCAAGAGCGCGTCGCACCCCTGCTCGTTCACCGCCGCCACCAGATTTCGGAAGGCCCCGGGCATGTCCACCCGGGTGTGCAGGTCACCGACCGCCGCCAGCCTCAGCTTCCTCGTGGAAGACACGGAAACCCTCCACCTCCAGCAGGCGGGCGTCGTGGTAGCCCCAGTGGTCGACGTCGACGGAGTACTGCCCGCGGGCGAGCAGCATCCCGCGGCAGAGCTTCTTCCGTTCCGGTTCGTTCGGCAGGTCGCGGGCCCGCTCCGTCAGCTCGTTCCAGACCCAGCTCGGCACGTGGTCCCGCTGGCCCGGGTAGCTGAACCGGAAGAAGGTGAGGTGCGCGTAGAGCACCTCCCAGTAGGGGCCGAAGCGGAAGAGGATGTGGCGCCAGTCCATCTGCTTGCCGCGGGCGAGGATCAGGTGGTTGATGTCCGCGCCGTCGAACCGCTCCCGCTCGCAGACGAAGGCCTTCGACCAGATCACCTCCTCCGGCGGCGCCAGCAGGATCGGCAGCCCGTGGATCACGCCGGCGTGGGCCCGGTCGATCCAGAGGTCGTCCACCTCGGCGACGCCGTTGCCGGAGCTGAAGATCAGGTCGGCGAAGTAGTCGTCGGAGGCGTGGGCCTTGGCGATCCAGATCGGGTCGATCAGCTCGGTCTTGAAGCCGACCCGGTCCAGCTCGTCGAGGGCCCGGGGCACGTCCGCCCGCTTGAGGAAGAGGTCGAGATCCTTCGTGTCCCGGTAGATCCCCGTATAGACGTGGAGCGCGTAGGCCCCGGCCACCACGTAGGGGATCTCCGCGTTCTTCAGCGTGGTGAGCGCGAGCAGGTGGGCGCCGCGCTCGATGGCGGACCGCCGATCCGGCTGCATCGTCGGGTATTTCATCGGTCGCGGCTCCTCGTGTGAAAGCTAGGGTGTCGTTCGCCGGCTTTCACCGGCCGTGGGCCCGTCCGCGCCACGGGCGCCCGGGAAGCGACCGGTCCGCGGGCCGCGATCCGGTTCGCAGGGCGGGCAGACGGGGGAGCGGGCCCGTGACGGTTGCGCCGGCGGCTCGACCGTGCGATACCGCCCGGCCCGCGATGGCCCGGCGCGTCATCGGGACCGGAGGGAAGAGGAGCCGCGGATGGCGAGGCAGGGCACGAACCGCGAGCGCTTCGGCGGCGAACCGGTGGCCACGGTCACCGCGAAGGGCGCCCGCCGCGTCCGCGACGGCCATCCCTGGGTCTTCCGCACCGACCTCCTCCAGGCCCCCGACCTGCCCGGCGGCGCGGTGGTCCGGGTCGCCGACGAGCACGGGAACTTCCTCGGCCAGGCCTTCTGGGCCGCCCGCTCCCGGATCGCCCTGCGGATCCTCACGCGGCGCGACGAGCCCTGCGACCGGGCCTTCTTCGCCCGCCGGGTCGCCGACGCGGTGGCCCTGCGCCGCCGGCTCTGGCCCGAGGGCGAGGCCTACCGGGCGATCCACGGCGAGGCCGATCTGCTCCCGGGCCTCTTCGTCGATCGCTACGGCGACGCCCTCTCCGTGCAGACCGCCAGCGAGGGCGCCGAGGTCCACCTCGACCTCTTCGTCGAGTTGCTCGCCGCGGAGCTGGCCCCGCGGGTGATCGTCGAGAAGAACGACGCCTCCGCCCGGGACTTCGAGGGCCTGCCCCGGCGCCAGGGGATCCTCTTCGGCGGCCCGGAGGCACGTGCCTCCTACGCCGAGGGCCCGAACCGCTTCGACCTCGATCTCCTGGGCGACCTGAAGACCGGCGCCTTCCTCGACCAGCGGGAGAACCACCTCCGCGTCGCCGAGTACCTGCCGGCGGGCGGCGAGGGCCTCGACCTCTTCAGCTACCACGGCGGCTTCGCCCTCTCCCTGGCCACCCGCGCCGCCCGTGTCACCGCGGTGGAGGCCGACGAGACCGCCGCCGGCCGGATCCGCGCCAACGCCGCCAAAAACGGCCGGCCGGTGGAGGTGATCCACGGCAACGTCTTCGACGTGGGCCGGGCCCTCGAGCGGGAAGGGCGCCGCTTCGACGTGGTGGTCCTCGACCCGCCCGCCTTCGCCAAGCGCAAGAGCGAGGCCCAGACCGCCGATCGCGCCTACAAGGAGCTGAACCTCCGGGCGCTCAAGCTGGTGAAGCCCGGCGGCGTCCTGGTCACCTGCTCCTGCAGCGGGAAGATGACCGCCGACCGCTTCGCCGCGGTGCTCGCCTCCGCCTTCGCCGACGTGAAGCGCCCGGTGCAGCTCCTCGAGCGCCGGGGCGCCGGCCGCGACCACCCCGTTTCACCCCAGGTACCCGAGACCGAGTACCTGAAGTGCTGGGTATACCGGGTGCTGGGATGACGACGGTCTCCGCCCGCCCACCCCGCGAGGATCCCGCCGAGCTGGCCCGGGACTACCTCTGGCTGGCGAAGCGCGCGGCGCCGCCCGGCACGGAGGAGCACGCCCGGTTCCGGAAGCTCCGGTCCCGGCTCCTCGCCTACGGCGAGCGGTTCGAGTCGATCCCCGTCGAACTCGACGCGACTCCCGGCCCGGCCCTCGAGGTCGCCCGCTGGTTCCGCGATCCGGGCGAGCTGATCCGGACCTACCGCGCCGTGCTCCGGGGCGAGAGCCTCTTCCTCCGCTGCCACCGCCCGCTCCCCGCCGGCGCCTGGATCACCTTCGCGTTCCGGAACGGCCCGACCCGCCGCCTCGAGGTGGTGGTCGTCGGCCGTGGCCCCGGCACCATGGAGGTCCAGCCCTTCCGCCCGGGCCAGGCCGGCCTCGACGGCCTCCACGACGTCGTCGCCCGCGCCCTCGCCGAGCGCATCCTCGCCCCGGCCCCCGG
>JAEZJH010000575.1 GCA_023436385.1 Pseudomonadota bacterium | reverse complement strand
CGCCTACAAGGCGGGCCCCCCGGGCACCGTCACCCCCAAGGCCGCCGCGGAGCCGCGGACCCGGCGCGCCGCCTCGCCGCGCACCGCCGTCCGCGAGCGTTCCTCCGCGCGGGTCGAGGAAGCGAATTTCGAGGACCTCTTCGCCGGCCGCGATCCCGGCAGCGCCACGCCCTACTCGCCCAAGGGAAAGTTCGCGAAGGGCGAGCTGATCCACCACCCCACCTTCGGCCTCGGCGTCGTGCAGGTCGACCGGGGCGACAAGGTCGACGTCGCCTTCCGTGCCGGGGTGAAGACCCTGGTCCACGGCCTGGGCGGCGCCAAGGCGCCGGTCGAGTTCGACAAGCAGCACCGCGGCCGCTCCACGGCCGGCGCCGCCGACAAGCCGCCGGCCGAGTAATCCGGCGGCCGCCCGCTTCCGCGCCACGCGACCCGACCCTGGTCCGGGGTCGGGTTTGTCGTTCGCGGAGCGCTACGCCGCGGCCCGATCCGTGGTGCTCGGCCCGAGCACCGCGTCGTAGAGGGCGGCGAAGCTACGGGCCATCCGCGCCACCGACAGCTCCTGCTCGACGAAGCGGCGGGCGGCGTTTCCCAGGCGGCGGGCGAGATCGTCGTCGTCGAGGACGCGCGCGAGGGCCCGGGCCAGCGCCTCGGGCGCCTTCGGCGGGACGAGGAGCCCAGTCTTGCCGTCGGCGATCAGCTCGGGCGTGCCGCCGACCGCGGTGGCGATCACCGGGAGGCGCGCCGCCATCCCCTCGATCACCGAGTTCGACAGGCCCTCCGCGTGGCTCGAGGAGACGAGGACGTGGGCCCGGGCGAGGAGCGCGGGGACGTCGGTCCGGTGGCCGGCCAGGTGCACCCGGTCCCCGAGTCCGTGGCCGGCGACACGGGCGGCGAGGAAGCCGCGCTGCTCGCCCTCGCCCACCAGCACCAGGTGAAGCCGCGGGTGCCGCTCGGCGAGGGCGGCGAGGGCGTCGATCAGGTCCTCCTGGCCCTTCACCGGGTGGAGGTTCGCGACCACGATCGCCACCCGGGCGTCGGCGGGGACGGGGAGCGGCGCCGCCGGCGCCTCACTGGAGCGCGCGTCAAAGCGGGCGAGGTCGATCCCGTTCGGGATCAGGGCGATCCGCGCCGGCTCGAGCCGCTCCTCCGCCACCAGCTGCCGCTGGATGGCCAGGGCGTTGACCTGGATCCGGTCGGCGAGGCGCGAGGCCCAGGCGAGGGCGCGGCGCCGGTTGGGCCCGTGCCAGTGCGCGAGGTCGAGGCGGCTCACGATCACCTTGGCGCCGGCGAGCCGCGCCGCCGGGACCGCCAGGAGGTTGGTGTAGAAGTCCTGGGCGTGGACCAGCCGCACGCCCTCGCGGCGGATCGAAGCGGCGAGGCGGGCCACCGCCCAGGCGGTGCTGGGATGGGCGAACGAGGGCGGGAGCGGGAGCGGCTGCGGCTCGATCCCCAGGCGCCGCAGCTCGTCGAGGTGCGGGCCCTCCGGCTTCAGCACCGTCACCAGCGGCCGGTAGCGGTGGCGGTCGAGGGTGCGCAGGCGCTCGAGGAACTGGCCCTCCGCGCCGCCCAGGGCGAGGATGTTGACCAGCTGGAGGACCGGGACCGGCGCGCTACGATTCATGGCGTCTCCTCCGGATCCGCGGCACGGCGCGCGATCCGCTCGGCGGCGGTGGCGAGGCCGAGGAAGAAGAAGAGGAAGAAGCTGAGCAGGTAGCCGGCAAAGAGCTGGCAGACGAGGTAGCCGGCGAGGGCGGCGAGGATCGCCCTCCCCTCCTCCCGCACCGGCGAGCGCGGTCCGGAGGCGCGGAGGGCGCCACGGAGCGCGGCGAAGGCGAGGACCAGGAACCCGACCAGCGCCACGATCCCCAGCTCCGCCGCCACCTCGAGGAAGAGGTTGTGGGCGACGTACGCCCGCGCGCCGGCCTCGGGCGGCGCGTAGCTGGCCCAAGCCGGCACGAAGGCCGCCTGTCCGACGCCGGTGAAGGGCCGGGCGGCGAGGATGTTCTCCGCGGTCTTCCAGGCGTGGATCCGGCCCAGCGCCGAGGCGTCCTCCTCGTAGGTGGCGATCGTCTCCGTTCGCTGCCAGAACCGCTCCGGCGCCAGCGCCAGGAGCGCCACCGCGATCGCCCCGACGATGGCCGCCGACTGCACCTTGGATCCGCGGCCGGAGAGGACGTAGACCACGAACCCGGTGGCTAGGCCGAGGGCGGCGCCGCGGCTGTAGGTGACGATGATCGCGGTGACCTGGAGCGCCAGAAGCGCCGCCACGGCGAGCTGCGAGACCGGGCTCTTCGCCCGGGGCCGGAGGCCGACCAGGAGCAGCGCGGAGGCGACCAGGCTCATCCCCAGGCGGTTGGGATCGAGGAACAGCCCCGCCCAGCGAGCCCGGTAGCCCTCGAGGAGATCGGTGCCCGTCAGGTAGTTCTGCACCGCGTGGTAGGCCGGCACCGCCGCGGCCAGGGCGAGGGCCCCGATCACCCGGCGGAGGCGATCCGGCCGATCGACCAGGCTCGCCACCGCCACGTAGGCGAGGCCCATCTTCAGGAGCTCGGCGGAGGCCGCGCGGCTCGCCGCCGGGTCGAGGCTCCAGGCCGGCGAGAGGAGGGCCACGCCGAGGAGGGCGACGAGGCCCAGGCCCCGGAGGCCGCCGGCGGTGGGCGCGCCGCCGCCCAGGAGCCAACGGGCGAGGAGCCCCAGGTACATCAGCGCGGCGGTGATGACGCCGACGCGGAGCGGCTCGATCGCCGGGAAGAGGTACTGGGGGAGCGCGTAGAGCGTCGCTCCGAACACCCCGACCCCGATCACCCCGGCGGTGGCGGCAATCCTGGCTCCGGCCGCCGCCGGCGCCGGTCCCCGCCACGCGATCGCGCCCGTCCGCCCCACCTAGTCCTCCGCGCCGGCGAAAAGGTGGCCCCGCCGCGCGGGCCCTGCCTGTCCCCGGCCGGTGGGCCCCTCGCGGTCTGGTCCCACCCGCGCGCCCGACCCGCTCGGATAT
>JAEZJH010000572.1 GCA_023436385.1 Pseudomonadota bacterium | reverse complement strand
CCCCGGGCCGCCATGCCCGCCTCCTTGCCCGCGGCCTGAACCGCCGGCTTGAGGCCGAGATCGATGTCCTTCAGCTGCTGGATCCGGTCGCGGAGCTGCGCCGCCCGCTCGAACTCGAGGTCCTCCGCGGCCTGCCGCATCTCCGCGGCGAGCTTCTCGATCTCCCGGGCGATCGCCTCCTTGGGCAGGAGCAGGTCCTCGTCCCCGGCCGCCACCGGCACCGTGGAGTAGTCGGCCTCCACCACCGGCGACAGCTCGTGGATCGCCTTCTGCACCGACTGCGGGGTGATCCCGTGCACCCGGTTGTATTCGGCCTGCACCGCCCGGCGCCGGTTGGTCTCCTCGAGCGCCGACTTCATGCTCCGGGTGATCGTGTCCGCATACATGATCACCTTGCCGTGGACGTTGCGGGCGGCGCGGCCGATGGTCTGGATCAACGACACCGCGGAGCGGAGGAAGCCCTCCTTGTCGGCGTCGAGGATCGCCACCAGCGCCACCTCCGGGATGTCGAGGCCCTCCCGGAGCAGGTTGATCCCGACCAGCACGTCGAAGGTGCCCAGACGCAGGTCGCGCAGGATTTCCACCCGCTCCACGGTCTCGATATCGCTGTGCAGGTAGCGCACCCGAACGCCGACGTCGGTGTAGTACTCGGTGAGATCCTCGGCCATCCGCTTGGTGAGGGTGGTCACCAGGACCCGCTCGCCCCGGCCCACGCGCTCCCGGATCTCACCGAGGAGGTCGTCGACCTGGCTCCCCTGGGCCCGGACCTCCACCTCGGGATCCATCAGCCCGGTGGGCCGGATGATCTGCTCCACCACCACGCCCTGGCTTTGGGTCAGCTCGTAGTCGGCCGGGGTGGCGGAGACGTAGACCGCCTGCCCCACCAACTGCTCGAACTCCTCGAACTTGAGCGGACGGTTGTCGAGGGCGGAGGGGAGCCGGAACCCGTAGTCCACCAGCGTGGTCTTCCGCGATCGGTCGCCCCGGAACATCGCGCCGATCTGCGGGACGGTCTGGTGCGACTCGTCGATGAAGAGGAGGAAGTCCTTGGGGAAGTAGGCGATGAGACACGGCGGCGGATCCCCGGGCTGGCGGCCGGAGAGATGTCTCGAATAATTCTCGATGCCGTTGCAGTAGCCCATCTCCTCGATCATCTCGAGGTCGAACATCGTCCGCTGCTCGAGGCGCTGGTACTCGAGGAGCTTCCCCTGGGCCTTCAGCTCCTCCAGCCGCAGCCGCAGCTCCTCGCGGATCGAGTCGAGGGCCATCTTCCGCCGCTCCGGCGCGGTGACGTAGTGGCTGTTCGGGAAGATCGCCACCTTGTCGAGCTTGGTCAGCTTCAGCCCGCGGAGCGGATCCACCTCCCAGAGCGCCTCGATGGTGTCCCCGAAGAACTCGATCCGGATCGCCTTCTCCTCCTCGTAGGCGGGGAAGACCTCGACGACGTCGCCCCGAACCCGGAAGGTGCCGCGGTGGAAGTCGAGGTCGTTGCGCTCGTACTGGATATCCACCAGGGAGCGGAGGAAGCGATCCCGGAGGATGTCCTGGCCCACCTCGAGGGCCTGGAGGAGCCCGTAGTACGCCTCGGCGGTACCCAGGCCGTAGATACAGGAGACGGAGGCGACGATGATCACGTCGTTGCGCGTGAGCAGCGAGTGCGTCGCCGCGTGGCGCATCCGGTCGATCTCGTCGTTGATCAGCGCGTCCTTCTCGATATACGTGTCCGAGGACGGGACGTATGCCTCCGGCTGGTAGTAGTCGTAATACGAGACGAAGTACTCGACGGCGTGGTTCGGAAACAGCCCCTTGAACTCGCCGTAGAGCTGCGCCGCCAGGGTCTTGTTGTGGGCGATCACCAGCGCCGGCCGCCCGCAGCGGGCGATCACGTTGGCGATGGTGAAGGTCTTGCCGGTGCCGGTGGCCCCGAGCAGCGTCTGGTGCCGGTCGCCCCGGAGGATGCCCTCGGTCAGCTCCTCGATCGCCCGGGGCTGGTCGCCCTTGGGCTCGTAGGCCGACACCAGCTGGAAATATGCGTTCGCCATGACCTTCGAACCGGCGGCGTCCGGCCGCGCATCCCGCACGGCGGGGGCCCCTGCCCCCGCCGTCGGTCCGGGCGAAGACGCGCCGGGAACGCCCGGCGTCGTCGACTCCCTACGGATGCGCCGTCAGCCGATCGATCGCCGCCGCGTCCGCCTCCTCCCTCGTGAACGGTACCTCGAAGGGCTCGTTGTCGAGCCAGCCCTCGATCCAGCTGCCGTAGTGGGTTCCATCGCGGTGCAGGTCCTGCCCGCCGGGCAGCTGCAGCCACGACTTCATCCGGTCGCCCTGCGCCTCCACCACCAGCCGGAGCGACGCCCCCGCCCCGTGGGAGAAGTCGAGCTCCTTCATCCCGGGGTTGGCCACGTCCACGGTGAACAGACCGCCGTCGTTGGCCCAGGGCCCGTCGTTCAGCGCCGGCTGGAGCTGCCAGAGCTCGCTCCGGAAGGTGACGGTGTGGAACTTGCCCCACCGCCAGCGATCCGGCGGACCGACCTGCGCGATCAGCTTCCCGCCGGCGGCGTTGAGCGCCCGCCGCAGGATCTGGTCCCGCCCCTCGACCTCGGCGGTGGCGTCGTCGTCCCAGATCGCGTCCGCCGCGCCCAGGCTCTCCGGCCGCTCGAGCAGGATCGCCAGCACCTTCATCAGCTGGTTGTGGCCGGCCGGAATTCTGTCCAGGGTCCAGGTGGGATCGGCGGAACGGAGCTCGTCGAGGAAGGTGGCGGCGTAGACCTCGAGCACCGTGACGTGGAACGCCATGCAGCCGATCGACTCCCGGGACGCCGTCGCGTCGGTCGACTTCGGCGAATCGGGCCGATCGCCGTCGAGGCCGGTCGGACAGGAGCGCTCCCAGGCCTCGAGGGCGTCCACCACCTGCTGGCCGTCGGCGGTGATCTCGCCAGGCGCCGCGTCCGCCGCCGCGAGGAGCTTCGGCACCAGCCGGACCGCCGGGAGCGGGGTCACGTCCGCCTGGATCGCGTGCATCGTCGCCGGCGTGTGGCCGTTCCCGCCCGCCTCGACCAGGTCGACGATCCGCCGGTGCCGAAACCCGGGGGCCGGGAAGGTCTGGAGCACGGGGTAGCCGTCGTTCGACGGATCGCCGTCGGCGAGGGCGTCGGTCATCGCCTGGTTGGCGGTGGCGATGAAACCCGCGGGCGGATTGGTGAGCTGCGGCAGCTCCTCCAGCGCCACGTAGCCGTCCCACTCCGCCGTCCCGTCGCCCGGGAGCGGCAGGTACGGCCCCTTGGTCGGCCCGGCCCAGGGCCGGTTGGGGACGTTGGCCAGCGGGTACCAGCCGATGCTGCCGCTGGTGTCGATGACCACGGTGTTCTGCGCCCCGACCCCGAAGTCGGCGAGGGCCGCCTTGGCGTCGCCGATGTCCTTCGCCTGGGCCAGCTTGTGGAAGGCGGTCAGCTCGCGGGTCGGCTCCTGGCCGGTCCACTTCACGGTGATCGCGGTGCGATTCGCCAGGTCCTCCGAGACGATCGGGCCGTGGTGGGGGACCCACTTCAGCGTCCGCTTCACCGTGTTCGTGCCGATCGGGAACTCGTACTCGCGGGTGACGATCGGCACCTCGGCGCCATTGAAGATCACCGCCGTCCCGGCCTCGTTCAGCTCCTCCACGTAGACGTCGGTGACGTCGTAGAACGCCACCGTCTGGCCCCAGGCGACGTTCCGGTTGTGGCCGATCGGCACGTAGGGGATGCCGGGGAAGGTCCCGCCGGCGATGTGCATGGTGCCGGTGGCGCCGTCGGCGGAGATCGAATCCAGCTCCGCGAAGTACCAGACCGGTGGGTTCGAGAGCGAGAGGTGCGGGTCGTTGGCCAGGAGCGCCCGGCCGTTCGCGGTGCGAGAGGGCGCGAGCACCCAGTTGTTCGAGCCGGCCTCCCAGATCGGCGCGATCCCGAAGAGGTCCTCGCGGGCGTCCCGGGCCCGGGCCAGCGCGTCCTGCGCCCGGACCAGCCGGTCGCGGATGCTCCGGAGGGCCCCCGCCGGATCGGGCGGGAGCTTGCCCCGCGGGAAGGCGCCGCCCGCGCTCTCCACCGTGTAGCTCTCCTCGGCGGGCCGCAGGGTGAAGAGGTCGGCGGCCACCGCCGGATCGAGCTTCCCGAGCAGCGGCGCCAGGTTCAGCTCCACGCTGCTCGACTCGGAGAGCTGGAAGGTCATCATCCGCGCGAAGGCGACCGAGTCGAGCGGCTCCCAGTCGCGGATGCTCTCCGGCGTGGCGGTGAGCAGGGAGACGTCGTACTCCTCGCTGAGCCGCGCGCCGTTCTTGCCGGCCCGAAGGTCGGCCAGCCAGGCGTTGACGCCGTCGGCGTACGCCTCGAGCTGGGCCCGGGTCTCCTCGTCGAGGATCTCCCAGATCTTCTCCTCGATCGGCTCGCCCTGGGTCGTGGTGAAGAACTGCCGGAGCAAGATCGAGGTCTCCAGCTGGGCCTGCAGCGGGATTAGCGAGGCCAGCTCGCCCCGCGACACCCGCCGCTGGAGATCCATCTGGAAGAAGCGGTTCTCCGCGTGGAAGTAGCCCAAGACCCGGGCACAGTCGGCGTCGTTCTGGCAGGAGGCGTGAAGCATCCCCCGCCCGTCCACCGTCACCTCGGCCGGCGCCGACAGCCCCGGGATGGTGAAGGGCCGGCCTCCGCCCGATCCGCCGCTGCCCCCGGTCCCCCCGGACCCGGGCTCCTGGTCGTCGTCGCTGCTACAGCCGATCGCCCCCACCGCCAGCACGGCGGCAAGGGCGAGGGCCAGCCTTCCCCCTAGACGAGCACCCTCCATGTCG